>DASYRR010000295.1:0-44075 GCA_036004125.1 Pyrinomonadaceae bacterium
CCGGGCGACAACGTGGCGATGGAGATCGAGTTGATCGCGCCGATCGCGATGGAGAAGGGGCTGCGTTTCGCCATTCGCGAAGGTGGCCGCACGGTGGGTGCGGGAACGGTTTCAGAGGTTGTTGAATAAGACTTATCGGACTTATAGGACCTATTCAACTAATAAGCCGAGGGGTCAAAGACCAGGATTTGAATTATGCCGCGAGACAACATTGTGCTTCAGTGTAACGAATGTAAGAGCCGGAACTACGTTACGACCAAGAATAAGAAGACCACGCCTGACCGGCTGGAGTTTAGTAAATTCTGTCGCCGTTGCCGCAAACACACGGGACACAAAGAGACCAAGTGAAGCCATTGCCGAATTGGCGATTTTCGATTGCCGATTTGAAAGCAGAGCCGGATTCTTAAAATCGGCAATCGGCAATTGGAAATCGACAATCACTAGAGGGGTATAGTGTCAACGGTTAGCACGTCGGTCTCCAAAACCGAAAGTCCGGGTTCGAATCCTGGTACCCCTGCCAATTGAGCAACGGCTGAGAGAAGTTCAACGAAGTTATGGCTGAAACAGATAATCCAGACGCCCCGATTGTTGGGTCCGGCCCGGCACGCTTCGCCGAAGGCTCGGAAGGTAAGGTTACGCGTCGTGAACGGGGACAGAGCGGGCAGCAGTCTGGACCAGAGCGCATAGTTCAGTTTTTGCGTGATGTGCGTGCAGAGATGAAACGAGTGTCATGGCCGAGTGTTAATGAGATCAAGAACACTACAATCATCACACTGATCGCCGTTATTTTCTTTGCAGTCTACCTATTTGTCGTTGACCAAGGCTTGTCGCGGTTGATTATTGGCCTTGATTGGTTAATCGAAAAAATAGCCAGGTTTTTTGGTCTCGCGTGAGAAGGAAAAGTTAGATGCAGCAGTGGTTCATACTTCATACGTACTCGGGACATGAAAAGAAGGTGCGCGACAGTTTGAAGGCGCGCATTCGCGACACCGATCTTCAGAGCGAGATCACGGAAGTATTGGTGCCAACTGAAACCGTTGTGGAAATGCGAGGAAACAAGCGGATCGAATCGTCACGCATGTTCTATCCGGGATACGTCCTGGTGCAAATTGAGTGCGACGACCGTGGACATATCCCAGACAATGTCTTTCACCTTATTAAATCGACTCCAAAAGTGACTGGCTTCGTCGGTGGTCATAATCCAACACCGCTGACTCCACAGGAAGTTGACCAAATTGTTCACAACGTGACCGAAGCCGCCGAGAAACCAAAACCGAAGTTTTCTTACGCAGCCGGTGAGACGGTGCGTATCAAGTCGGGTCCATTTCAGAGTTTTACCGGCAAGGTTGAAGAAGTTAACGAAGATAAATCGACGCTGAAGGTGACGGTTACGATTTTCGGTCGATCCACTCCCGTGGAGCTGAATTTTTTGGATGTCGAGAAGGTGACGTTCGCAGAGGAAGAGTAGTTTATTAATAGGTCCTATGGGTCGAATAGGTCCTATTCGGAAGAAAGACAATGGCAAAGAAAATTACAGGTTACATAAAACTCCAGGTTCCGGCAGGTAAAGCGAATCCGGCACCACCGATCGGGCCAGCCCTCGGACAGCACGGGGTTAACATTATGGAGTTCTGCAAGGCCTTCAACGCGAAGACGGCCCAAATGGATCCGGATTTAAAGATTCCTGTTGTAATCACGGTTTACGCAGATCGCTCTTTTACATTTGAGACAAAGACTCCTCCGGCGGCAGACCTGTTGAAAAAGGCTGCTGGTATTCCAAAAGGATCGGGGAAGCCGAATCGCGAGAAGGTGGGAACAATCTCTCGGGCGAAAGTCGAGGAGATTGCCAAGACAAAACTTCAGGATCTGAATACCACGAGTCTGGAATCAGCCATTCGAACAATCGAAGGCACGGCCCGGCAGATGGGGCTCACGGTTGAATGATTGCCGATTGTCGATTGCCGCATGCCGATTTGTCGCGGTGGCTATCGACGAAGGCCATGAGAGGGAGGGATTCGATCCAATTTAAGTTGCTGCAAATTGGCAATTGGAAATCGGAAATCCCGTTCGAACCTCGGAGATGAGAAATGAAAAAGCACGGTAAGAAGTATCGCGGCGCATTAGAGAAAATCGAGACTGGCCGGAAGTACGATCTCGAAACTGGCGTGGCGAAAGTGAAGGAAATAGCTTTCGCTAAGTTCGACGAAACTGTTGAGCTGACTGTTTGGTTGGGCGTTGACCCTCGCAAAGCAGATCAACTTGTGCGTGGAACGATTGTCCTACCGCATGGCCTGGGAAAATCGAAGACGGTATTGGTAATTGCACAGGGCGAGAAGGTTAAAGAGGCTGAAGAAGCTGGCGCCGATATTGTTGGCGGTGAAGACATCGTAAACAAGATCAAAGGAGGCTGGACTGACTTTGATGCCGTGATCGCCACTCCCGACATGATGAGACTCGTCGGCGGCCTGGGTAAGGTGCTCGGCCCGCGTGGTTTGATGCCCAATCCAAAAACCGGCACGGTCACCTTTGATGTCACCACTGCGGTGAGAGAAACAAAGGCCGGCAAGGTTGAGTATCGTGTCGACAAGACGGGCGTGATTCACGTTGGCGTTGGCAAGGTCTCTTTCGAAGCCGACAAACTTCGCGAGAATGCGAAGGCCTTACTTGATGCAGTTGTGAAGGCAAAGCCAGCAACCGCCAAGGGCAAGTACGTTAAGAAGGTCAATCTGGCACCCACGATGGGCCCTGGGGTTTTACTGGACGAGGCAGCGTACGCGAAATAGAAGTGAGGAGCTGAGACTATGAAATCGAAACAACAAAAACAGAAAGACCTCGAGGCTCTCACAGAACAGTTTCAAAACGCCAAAACTGCAATGCTTGTGGGCTTTCAGAAGATGACGGTCTCGAAGGATCAGGAACTGCGCAATCAGTTGCGCGAGGCGGGTGTGTCTTATGAGGTGGTGAAGAACACGCTCGCGCGGAAGGCTTCCCAGGGAACAGCAATAGAGGCAGCTCAAGAACATTTCAAAGGCGTTACGGCGATAGCGCTAAGCTCCGGAGATCCAGTTGGACTTTCAAAGGCGATCTCAAAGTTTACGAAAGCCAATCCAGAGATCTTTAGATTCAAAGCTGGCGTGGTCGAAGGCAAAGTCGTCGCTCTTAAGGATGTTGAAGCGATTGCCAGTTTGCCCTCAAAGGAAGAATTGATTTCCAAGGTGATGTTCTTGATCAATTGCCAGGCGCAGCGGTTGGTGACGGTCATTTCAGCTGTGCCGAGAAACCTGGCGATAGTAATCAAGCAGATCGGTGATCAGAAGAGCGCGTAGGGATTGCGTAATTGCGAGAGTGCGCAATTGCGGTATTAGATGAACAGAAAGCACAGGGCCGGACGCGGACACGAGCTAGGCGATAGTCAGGTCGTCAATTGCGGCTCAGACGATTCTCAGATTGCGATGCAGCGATCAAGGAAACGTCCCGTGGGTTCTCCTGCTGCGAAAAAAAAAGAAACACAGCAAACAAGAACCCTTTTAGGAGGATAGAAAGGTAATCATGGCAGCAACACGCGAAGATGTAATCGAGTTTTTGAAAAACATGACACTTCTCGAAGCTTCTCAGCTCGTGAAGGATCTTGAAGAGACATTTGGTGTATCGGCGGCAGCGGCGGCTGTGGCAGCGCCAGCAGCGTCAGCGGGCGGCGGTGAAGCTGCGGCTCCTGCGGAAGAAAAAACTGAATTTGACGTGATTCTTCAGGCAGCTGGCGGAAACAAGATCAACGTGATCAAGGTTGTCCGCGAGGTCACCGCGTTAGGTCTGAAGGAAGCAAAAGACCTGGTCGAGGCTGCCCCAAAGGCCGTAAAGGAAGGCGTCTCGAAGGAAGAAGCGGAAACGATCAAGCAGAAGCTGGCCGACGCGGGTGCGACGGTTGAAGTGAAATAGTGCGACGCTAATTGAAGCCGGCAGGGGCGTCGGTCTTCCGGCCCCTGTCGTGTGGAATGTTTTCAAAATCCGAGTCTTACTTGACTCTCGTAAATTCAGTGGTTAAGTTAGGGGAGTATTGAGGGCGCTGGCGTTACTCCCAAAAAATCTGATGGAAGAGTGAGCCGCTTTTCGCGAAAAAGCGGTCAGGGCGTTTTGCGCCCTGACCGCGCTTTGGCGTCTCAGAACATTTTTGATTGTAGATTTCAGATTGGCGATTGATGCGACCGCATTGATAGTTCAGCAGTCAATCACCCAAATCTGAAATCGGCAATCGGCAATTCAAGAGGATCTCACATGTCTGCAAATCTGCTTCAAGCAACTAATACCGGTTTGGGAAGGCGCACTAGTCAGGCGCCGGACAGGGTTGACTTTTCGAAGATCGCTACAAGGGTAAAGATCCCGAATCTCATAGAGATTCAACGCGAGTCCTATAACCGCTTTCTGCAGATGGATCTGTTGCCCGAAGAACGCGAGGCAACCGGACTTCAGGCCGTATTTCAATCGGTCTTTCCAATTTCTGATTTTCGCGGCACGGCAACGTTAGATTTTGTCGAGTATCAAATCGGAAACTGGCAGTGTAAGTGTGGACGCCTCGAAGGCCTCAATTACTTGAGAGCGAACTGCAAGAACTGCGGATCGACTATCAAGGTCAATCCACTAGCGGCAGGTGAAACCCTTTGTCATCGCTGTGGGACCTTCAACTTCGTTCGGCCACAGTTGTGTGAGAACTGTGGCGAGCCCGTCGGACTGAAACACAAACACGACCAGCAAGAATGTCAGGAACGTGGCATGAGCTACAGTGTGCCGCTAAAGGTGAAGATCCGGTTAACTGTCTACGACAAGGATCCGGATACCGAAGTTCTTTCTATTCGGGATATCAAGGAAGAAGAGGTTTTCTTTGGTGAGATTCCGTTGATGACCGACAACGGTACCTTCATCATCAATGGGACCGAACGCGTGATTGTGTCGCAGCTTCATCGTTCACCAGGCGTGTTCTTCAAACGCGGCGCGCTGTACGTTGCCAAGATCATTCCTTATCGCGGTTCCTGGGTTGAGTTTGAATACGATCAAAAGAATCTGCTTTACGTTCGGGTTGGCAAGCGCAAATTCCTCGCCTCGATTTTTCTGCGGGCACTAGGACTGTGGTTTAACCCGAAGGTTGATCTCAAATCTCTACGTACCGATTCACAGTTGGAAGAGACAGTGAAGAACGCCTCGTTTACCGACGAGGATATGCTCAGAGCGATCTACGTCACCGATGAGATCCGGCTCGAAGATGGACGTTTGATGATTCAAGTGCCGGAGCAAGGCACCACTAATCTCACCGGCATGAAGGTAGATTTCGACATCAAAGGTCGAGGACCGGATCCGATTGTTCGCAGTGGCAAGAAGGTCACCAGCACCGCATTGGAAGCACTCCGAAAGGCCAACATCGGTGAAGTAGAGATTGAGTCGTCTCAACTCGAGGGTGCTTATGCCCTTTCGGATGTCGTCAATACCGAGAGTGGCGAAATCGTTCTCGAGGCAAACAACGAAATCACTCCAGCCAAGCTGCAAGAGATTGTCGAAGCCGGGATCACAGCTTTCTCGGTTTTCTTCCCTGAACGAGACGACGTGGGTCCGGTACTTTCGCTGACCCTTAAGAAGGACGTCATCAGCAAGCCTGTCGATGCTCTGCTGGAGATTTATCGCAAGATGCGCCCTGGTGATCCGCCGACCGTGCAAACGGCTTATCGTTTGCTCGAGGCGATGTTCTTTGACCCGCGCAAGTTTGATTTCTCGCGCGTCGGCCGCTTGAAATTCAACATCAAGATGGGCAAGCCCGAGCGCGACCGAATCGATGATCCGCTGCTTTCGGCGAAGGACTTCTACGAGGTAGTCGGCTACGTCCTGAAGATGCGCAAAAACCCGTCAGAGTATCAGGCCGACGATATCGATCATCTTGGTAATCGACGTGTTCGCGCTGTTGGTGAGCTACTTGAGAACCAGTTTCGAATCGGACTGGAGCGTATGGAGCGAGCCATCAAAGAGAAGATGTCGATCCATCAGGAAATGCAGACCACGATGCCTCGTGATCTTATCAATGCCAAGCCAGTGACGGCAGCTGTGCGCGAGTTCTTCGGCTCGAGCCAGTTGTCACAGTTTATGGATCAGACGAATCCGCTTTCCGAAATCACGCATAAGCGGAGACTCTCGGCGCTGGGCCCGGGCGGTCTGTCACGCGAACGCGCTGGTTTCGAAGTCCGCGACGTTCATCCGACCCACTATGGTCGTATCTGCCCAATTGAAACACCTGAGGGTCCGAACATCGGATTGATTTCCAGTTTGTCCTGCTTTGCCCGCATCAATGAGTTTGGCTTCATCGAAGCGCCATATCGCAAGGTAAGTGATGGCCGTGTAGTCGAGTACGTTCGAGTCATAAATGGTGGCGACACGAAACTCAAGCCGGGCGATCACGTTCCTGATGAGGATGTTGAAAAGGCAAACAAGAAGGTCGGTAGTGATGGTCGTAAGGCGGAGTTTGAGCCATGGCCCTTCTATCTGACAGCGTGGGAAGAGGATAAACACGTTGTCGGGCAGGCCAATATCGAACTCGACGAAGTAGGCCACATCGTCAACGAGCGAAATGCAGCGCGGAAGGCTGGTGAGTTCATTCTGGCGCTTAGGAAAGACGTCGAGTACGTCGATGTCTCACCCAAGCAATTGGTTTCGGTGGCAGCGTCGTTGATTCCGTTTCTGGAAAACGATGACGCCAACCGCGCTTTGATGGGATCAAACATGCAACGGCAATCAGTACCTTTGCTCCGTGCCGAGGCGCCATACATTGGCACAGGCATGGAAAAGGTGACTGCTCGCGACTCCGGCGCCGTCGTGGCCGCGAAGCGAGACGGTGTTGTCGACTACGTAGATTCAGAACGCATCATCGTTAAGGCCGATCATAATGTAGACGGCACGATCTCTCGCGAGGTGACCGCCGACATCTACACATTGATTAAGTTCAAGCGTTCGAACCAAAACACCTGCATTAATCAACGCCCGATCGTTCACGTTGGTGAACGAGTCGAGAAGGGACAGGTTATTGCTGACGGACCCTGCACGGACAGGGGCGAACTTGCTCTCGGTCGAAACGTGCTGGTGGCCTTCATGCCGTGGCGCGGCTACAACTTCGAAGACGCGATTCTCGTTTCCGAGCGTCTCGTCAAAGAGGACTACTACACTTCGATTCACATTGAAGAGCTCGAAATCGAAGCGCGTGATACGAAACTCGGTCCAGAGGAAATCACTCGAGATATTCCAAACGTCGGCGAGAATATGCTTCGCGATCTTGACGATAGCGGCATTATTCGAATCGGCGCTCAGGTGAAACCCGGTTCTATCCTGGTCGGAAAGGTTACGCCGAAAGGCGAAACACAGTTGACCGCGGAAGAGAAACTCCTGCGGGCAATCTTCGGTGAAAAGGCCGGCGATGTTAAGGACGCTTCGCTCGTAAGCCCGCCGGGAATCGACGGAACTGTTGTTGACGTTCAAGTCTTCACCCGCAAGGGTCAAGAGAAAGATTCTCGCTCGCTGGCTATCGAACAAGAAGAAGAAGATCGTCTGAGACGCGACCTTGAAGACGAGATTCGTATCCTTCGTGAGCAACGCGATGAACGCATTTACGAGTTGCTCGAAGGCCGTAAGCTTTCAGTCGACCTGACATCCAACCGTGAAATCTTGATTCCGAAAGGTGAAACCATCACCAGGGAGATGCTAAAGGCCGTAGAGCCCAAGGCGCTTCGCAAAGTACAGCTGGCTTCGTCTCGGTTGGATATCGGCTCGGAGATCAAGGAATACGAAGACCGGACCGAACGTCAAATTAAGATCTTGTCCGACATTTATGAAGAGAAGATCGCCAAGCTGCGTCAGGGTGACGAACTAAGTCCCGGTGTTATCAAGATGGTTAAGGTCTTCATCGCCATGAAGCGCAAGCTTTCCGTGGGCGACAAGATGGCCGGACGCCACGGTAACAAGGGTGTTATTGCTCGCATTCTTCCGGAAGAAGACATGCCATACCTGCCCGACGGAACGCCAGTGGAGATTGTACTCAATCCGCTGGGTGTACCTTCTCGCATGAACGTCGGTCAGATTCTGGAGACACACCTGGGCTGGGCAGCACGAGTACTTGGTTTTCACTTCGCCACACCGGTTTTCGATGGCGCGACTGAAAAAGAGATCAAGGAGAAGCTGCAGGAATCAGGGGCACGTGCACGGGAACTCGGGCTTCCTGAGATCGTTAACGAATCCGGTAAAGCGATTCTGTACGACGGATTGAGTGGTGATCCTTTCGAACAGAAAGTGACCGTGGGTTACATCTACATGTTGAAGCTGTCCCACCTGGTCGACGACAAGATCCACGCTCGTTCCATCGGACCTTACAGCTTGATCACGCAACAGCCGTTGGGAGGTAAAGCACAGTTTGGTGGACAGCGGTTTGGAGAGATGGAGGTTTGGGCACTGGAGGCATACGGTGCGGCCCACATTCTTCAGGAGCTGTTGACGGCAAAATCGGACGACGTTGCCGGTCGCTCTAAGATCTACGAAGCGATCGTTAAGGGCGAGGCCGATTTTGATCCGGGTCTGCCGGAATCGTTTAACGTGCTCGTTCGCGAACTACAGTCGCTTTGCCTCGATGTGGAATTGATCAATAAGAAGGTTCCCACTGATGGTGCCGGAACTGAAGAAGGCGTTGGCGAAGCTATCGTAACCAGCGCGGTTGAAGCGTAGGTCATTGCCGATTGAAGGCATTGCCGATTGCCAATTTCCAATTGCCGATTGGAAGTGACTTTCGGCGACGGAGCCTTCTTAGAATCGGCAATCGTCAATCGCAAATCGGCAATGATTTAATCGGCAATCGGCAATGGAGAAACATGTTCAGATTTCAACAAGAAAAGACGCAACTCGCACCTGACTTTGAAGCTATTCGTATCTCACTTGCGTCACCGGAGAAGATCCGGCAGTGGTCGCATGGCGAGGTGACCAAACCCGAAACAATCAATTACCGCACGTTCAAGCCGGAGCGCGATGGGTTGTTTTGCGCCCGCATCTTTGGACCGGTAGCTGATTGGGAGTGTCTCTGCGGAAAGTACAAACGCATGAAGCATCGCGGAGTGATCTGCGACAAATGCGGTGTTGAAGTAACGCAGGCAAAAGTTCGTCGTGAACGACTTGGTCATATCGATCTGGCCAGCCCTTGTTCACACGTTTGGTTTTTCAAGGGGCTTCCGAGCCGAATTGGACACCTGCTCGACATACCGCTGCGTGAGCTGGAAAAGGTGCTCTATTTCGAAAGCTACATCGTTATCGATCCGGGCGACGTTCCCGGATTGAAAGAGCGAGAATTGGTCAGCGACGAGCGGTATCGTGAACTCGTGCGCGACTACCCGGCCCAGTTCGTTGCGAAGATGGGCGCCGAAGCGATCAAGGAACTGCTTGCCATGGTCGACATCGAAGAACTGGCAACTGACCTGCGCAAGCGGATGAAAGAAGAAACTTCGCAGCAGAAGAAGTTGAAGTATTCGAAGCGCCTCAAGGTAGCGACAAGCTTCTTAAAATCCGGTAATCGGCCTGATTGGATGATTCTCGACGTGATCCCCGTGATTCCGCCAGAGCTTCGCCCGCTCGTGCCACTTGATGGCGGTCGTTTTGCCACTTCGGATCTTAACGACCTCTATCGTCGCGTTATCAATCGTAACAACCGCCTGAAGAAGCTGATGGAACTTAGGGCGCCCGAAGTCATTGTGCGCAACGAGAAGCGCATGCTTCAGGAAGCTGTCGACGCCCTGTTCGATAATGGACGCCGCGGTCGGGTGCTTAGGGGCGTAAACAATCGTCCGCTGAAGTCGTTGAGTGGCACGCTCAAAGGCAAGCAAGGACGCTTCCGTCAGAACCTGCTCGGAAAACGTGTCGACTACTCGGGTCGTTCCGTAATCGTTGTTGGTCCTGAACTGAAACTTCATCAGTGCGGATTGCCAAAGAAGATGGCGCTCGAGTTGTTCAAGCCATTTATCTACAACCAACTCGAGAAACAGGGCCACGCGGCGACGATCAAGCAAGCGCGAGAAATGGTCGAACGTCAGGAACCCGTCGTTTGGGACATTCTTGAGGAAGTGATTCGCGAACATCCCGTGCTGCTGAATCGTGCGCCGACGCTCCACCGCCTTGGTATTCAGGCATTCGAACCAGTGCTGGTCGAAGGCAAGGCAATCAAGATCCATCCGTTGGTTTGTACCGCGTTCAATGCGGACTTCGACGGCGACCAGATGGCGGTCCACATTCCGCTGAGTCCGGAAGCGCAGATCGAGGCCGCGGTGTTGATGCTTTCAAGCAACAATATTCTCAGTCCAGCAAGTGGTCAGCCGATCGCCGTTCCGTCACAGGATATCGTGCTTGGTATTTACTACCTGACTCGTGACCGTCCGGGCGCGAAAGGCGAAGGTCGTGTGTTTGCTTCACTCGAGGAAGTGCTACTTGCGCTCGACGCGACTGAAGTTACAACTCAAACTCCCATCAAGCTTCGCATTCAGGGCGACTTGATAGACCTTGTCCAGGAACACGATCCGCAGGACATCCTGCGCGCTACGGTCCAGGACGATGTGCGCCGCGTTATCAACACAACCGTTGGTCGCGTCATCTTCAACGACTCGATTCCAGCAGGACTGCCCTTCATCAACGGGACGCTTAAGAAGAAAGGTTTGCAGTCGCTCGTCAACTATTCACACATCCGCCTGGGTCATGAAATGACTGTCAAGATGCTTGACGATCTCAAGACCCTCGGATTCCTGTACGCAACCAAGGCTGGAATTTCCATCGGTATCGACGATCTCGTCACACCGGCGTCGAAGAAGCCCCTGGTTGATAAAGCTGATAAGGACGTGATCGCAGTCGAACAGCAGTACCTCGACGGTGTGATCACCAACGGTGAACGCTACAACAAAGTCATCGCGATCTGGTCTGAAGTTACGGACAAGGTGGCGAAGGAAATGTTCAAGGCGATGGACGATCGCGAGAAATCCTCTGGCGAGTTGAATCCAATCCTCGTAATGAGCGATTCAGGAGCGAGAGGTAGCGCTCAGCAGATTCGCCAATTGGCTGGTATGCGAGGCCTGATGGCTCGCCCATCCGGTGAAATCATCGAGACGCCAATTCAGGCAAACTTCCGAGAAGGCTTGAACGTGTTGCAGTACTTCATCTCAACGCACGGTGCTCGCAAAGGTCTCGCTGATACGGCTTTGAAGACAGCTGACTCGGGATATTTAACACGAAGACTTGTCGACGTCGCTCAGGATGTAATCATTAGCGAGGATGACTGCGGTACTCTCCGTGGCATCCCTGCGAGCGCCATCATTGAGGGCGGTGAGGAGATCGAGTCGCTGCGTGACCGCATCGTGGGTCGCACGGCGCTCGAGGAGGTTGTCGATCCTATCGAAGGTCAACCGATTGTCGAAGCAAATCAGGAGATTGACGAAGACCTATCGTCAGAGATCCAGCGCTCGGGCGTACAGCGCGTCCGAATCCGTTCGGTGCTGACGTGCGAATCACGACGAGGCTGCTGTATCAAGTGCTACGGACGCAACCTCGCAACCGGGCGACCGGTTGAAATAGGAGAAGCGGTCGGTGTTATCGCCGCCCAGTCAATTGGTGAACCAGGCACGCAGCTGACGATGCGTACGTTCCACATCGGTGGTACAGCTCGTCTGGAAGAGTCGTCGAAACACGAAGCACGTCAGGACGGCACCATCAAGTACCTCGAGTTGCAGACGGTTAAGAGTCGTAAGGGCGAACGTATCGCGATGAATCGTAACGGTTCAGTGATTATCATCGACGACCGCGGCCGTGAGGCTGCGCGCTACCAGATCGTTTACGGTGCCCACATCCTCGTGGAAGACGGCAGCCGGGTGACGCAGGATCAACTGTTAGCCACATGGGATCCATTCACGTTTGCGATTCTGACCGAGGTGGCAGGTCACATCAAATTCCAGGATCTGAAGGAAGGTGTGACTTTCGACGAAGAAGTCGATGAAGTTACCGGACAGTCGCGCATGGTGGTTAAAGACTCTCCCGACGAAAAGAAACAGCCACGTTTTGAAATTCGCAGTGCGAGCAATAAGGTGCTGAAGACCTACCAGATGCCTGTGCGTGCGAACTTGATGGTGACCGACGGTGAAGAAGTTGAGCCGGGTGACATCATCGCGAAGATTCCACGCGAAACAACCAAGACCAAAGACATCACGGGCGGTTTGCCGCGCGTCGTTGAGCTTTTCGAAGCCCGCCGGCCCGCAGAGACTGCTGTCATGTCGGAAATCGACGGTACCGTAACACTCGGCGCGATTTCCAAAGGTAAGCGCAAACTAATCATCACTGGTGACGACGGTGAGGAACGTGAATACGACATCCCTCGCGGTACGCACATCAACGTGCAAGATGGCGATCGTGTTCGCGCCGGCGAGGCTTTGATGGATGGACCTTTGAATCCGCACGACATTCTGCGAGTTCTCGGTATGAGTCGCTTGCAGGAGTACCTCGTGAACGAAATTCAGGAGGTTTATCGTCTGCAGGGTGTGAACATCAACGACAAGCACATTGAAGTGATTGTTCGTCAGATGTTGCGGTGGGTGAAGATCAAGGAAGTCGGTGATACTGAATTTCTCTTAGAGGAGCAAGTGGATCGCTTCCGCTTCCAGGATGAAAACGAACGGGTGCGTCAGGAAGATGGCGAAGTCGCCCAGGCGGAGCCACTGCTGCTGGGTATCACTAAAGCGTCGCTATCGACCGATTCGTTCATTTCGGCAGCATCATTCCAGGAGACGACTCGTGTGCTCACTGAAGCTGCAATCTCCGGACGCGTTGACTATCTCCGTGGTCTCAAGGAGAACGTCATCATGGGACGACTGATTCCGGCCGGTACCGGCATGGAGTTTTACCGAAACGTTGATGTCGAACGCGATGAAACGATCGATCAGGCACGTGAACGTGAGCTTGACGAATTTCCAGACATCGTTGGTGGTCACGACATCACTCTGCCGGCCCGGGAACCACTCGTCGTAGCGGCTGGTGACGGTGATGCAGTCGTACCGTCTGAGCCGGAAGAGTGACGCACTCACATTTGTTTGTTGCGTTTGCTCCAAGGGCTCGCGGCTGTCAGGTCGCGAGCCCTTTTATCGAATCATTCAGTGTCTGCCACTTAAAATACTTTAAACTCGACGCCAGCAAACATCTGCCCTAGAATGGAACCTCGAACTGGAATTCCACTACAACCCCTTCCCCGAAGTCCGGATTCGATGTCAGATCCCCTTTTGCCCCCTCTCCTGTGTAGAAACTGGTTTGGAGACACTCTCTTGACCGTCGGAAACAGCGGGAACTCATTGGTCGACCTGGCCCCAAACGGGAACGGTCGTAGTTCCGTTGCTGACATGTCCCTTCTGAAGTGTAGCGAACAGACTACTGATGAACACGTCGTCCAGTTTTATGAGACGGATGTCTTTTTGCTCGACTCGATCACCAGATTCATTTCGACCGGATTAAACGCCGGCGAAGCTGCTCTAGTACTTGCCACAGACACGCATCTGAAACTGCTTCGAGCTCGGCTAGAAGACCAGGCTCTCGACGTTGATGGCTTGGCGAAACTCGGGCGCTTGATAACTCTCGACGCGGAAGAAGTTCAAACGCAGCTGACGCTGGACGACGGCAGTTTATCTGCTGAGCGTTTTAAGGACTTTTTCAGTGGGCTGATTACCAAGGCGTCAGAAGGGGAGCGGCCGCTTCGAGTGTTTGGAGAACTTGTGGCCGTACTATGGGCCCAGGGGAAATATGCAAGTGCGATTGAAGTGGAACAATGGTGGAATGGTCTCAAGAAAGCTAAGCGCTTCTCGCTGTTCTGTGCATATCCTTTGGATGGCTTTGGTGCAAACGAACTATCAGAGCCTCTCAAACAAGTTTGCCTCACCCACTCTCGAGTCATTCCCGCTGAAAGTTATTCGCTGCTGAAGGAACCGGAGGATCAACTCCGCGAGATTGTGTTGCTCCAACAAAAGGCCAAATCGCTCTCGCAGGAGATCACTGAACATCACAGGACCGAAGAGCGGTTGAGAACGGTTCAGGAGGAACTTCAACTCCAGCTTATTAAGGCCGACCAATGGCTCAAGCTCGAGCAGGTAGCGCGCAGCGAAGCCGAGGTTGCCAATCGAATGAAGGATGAGTTTCTGGCGACTGTTTCGCATGAGCTTCGAACGCCGCTGAATGCCATCATTGGTTGGTCTCACATGCTTAGTCGCGGTCGACTTGATGCCGACACTTCTGTCAGGGCAATTGACTCGATCGAGCGAAATGCTAAATCACAGGCGCAATTGGTTGAAGATCTCCTTGACGTTTCAAGAATGGTTACCGGTAAGCTCCGGTTGAATTTGGCCACAGTGAATGTAGGCGCGGTTATCAATGCAGCCATCGATTCCGTGCAGCTGGCCGCGGACTCAAAAGAGATCCAGCTCGAGGTTATTCTGGATTCTGGCCGGCAGGAAATCGTTGGCGATGCTAATCGGCTACAACAGATAGTTTGGAACTTGCTGTCAAACGCGATCAAATTTACGCCGGCGCATGGACGAGTGACTGTCCAATTAAAACCACTCGACAGTGACGTTGAGATCACAGTTGCCGACACGGGGCAAGGAATGGAGCCCGAGTTTCTGCAGTGCGCTTTTGATCGCTTCCGGCAGGCTGATGCTACCAGCACGCGTCGACACGGTGGGTTAGGACTCGGACTGGCGATAGTCAGGCATCTTGCCGAGCTTCACGGAGGCGAGGTTTCTGTGGAAAGCCCCGGTCCGGAACTTGGTTCGACCTTTGCGGTGAGGTTACCGATTGCCGCACGTTTTCGCCGGCCGAAAACCGCTGAAAGTCAGAATGCCTCGGAAGATAATCCAGTGGTTCCGATATCTCTGGCCGCCTTACGAGTGCTAGTTGTTGACGACGACGCAGATAATCTGCTGGTGTTGACAGCCATCCTTGAACAGAAAGACGCACAGGTCGAAAGCGCCAACTCCGCCGCGGCCGCCGTCGATCTTTTAGAGACATTCGAGCCGGACATTTTTGTGCTGGATTTAGAGATGCCTGACGAAGATGGGTTTTCACTGATTGCCAAGATTCGTGAGCGTGATGAACTGCGCGGCACGAACTGTCCCGCGGTTGCGTTGACTACTCATCTGCGGGTTGAGGATCGGGTTCGTGCTTTGGCCGCTGGATTCAATATGTTTGTTCCTAAACCCATTGAAGGCGATGAACTCATTGCTGCGATTGCGAGCCTATCGCAACTTGCCAGGGGAGCTTCAGCTTAACAATCTTTCCGTACTCTGATGTCTCTGATCTGCCTCTGCGTTTTGCCTAATCCTTTCACAGTGCTTGCAAATTAATCGTCCACTGGACACGTCGGCAGCCAGGTGAAGTCCGGCCTGTGAATGCAATCGACTAACTCTTAGACCGCAAAGCGTCTCAGATGCATTTTTCATAATGAGGTGATAAACGCCGTTACCGTTTCTCTTCGCGTATCTTTGTCACGCGTCTGCTAAACTCTCGACTGTGAATGCGAAACAATTGCAGAAGATCCCAGGCGCCCGAAAAGCTGCGCTGCCCGGGTTTATCCCACCGCAACTCGCTACCCTCGAGAGTAAAGCACCTAATGGAGATCATTGGCTGCACGAGTTGAAGTTTGATGGTTATCGCATGCTCTGCCATTTGAGCGGTGCACAGGTGCGCTTCTGGAGTCGCAATAAAAAGGATTGGACTCACAAATTCCCGCGTCTGGCGAAAGCAAGTAAGGAGTTTCCGGCAACCAACGCCATACTGGATGGCGAGGTCGTGGCAGTCGATGCGAAAGGTCGGGCGAGTTTTCAAAAGCTGCAACAAGGTATGAAGAGTGGCGACGCGGGTTTTGTCTACCACATATTCGATCTCATTTACATTGATGGCTTCAATCTAACTCGTACTCCGTTGCTTGAGCGCAAGAAGCTGCTGTCAACGCTTCTTGAGTCTGTAGCAGCGAAAAGTCCGCTTCGCTACAGCGATCATGTTCAAGGCAATGGGCCGCAGTTTTTCAAACAGGCTTGCGAGTACGGAATCGAAGGAATTGTTTCCAAACTTGCTAACTCAGTCTATGAATCCACGCGCAGTCGCAGCTGGTTAAAAGTGAAGTGCATCAAGCGTCAGGAATTTGTGATTGCTGGTTTCACGCTGTCAGATAAGGATTTTCCTGGTTTCGGTGCGTTAATCCTCGGTGTTTACGACAAAGGGAAACTTGTGTACGCAGGACGAGCAGGAACAGGCTTCAGCATTCAGCAAAGGTTAGATTTGCGAAAGAAACTTGATGGATTGGTTCGATCGTCTTCACCGTTTGCCGAGAAACCCAGAGATCCCAGGCTAAAGCGCGCGGTGTGGGTGACGCCAAAGTTGGTGGGTGAGGTTGCGTTTACTGAATGGACTGACGACGGTTCGGTTCGACATCCTTCTTTTCAGGGTTTGAGAGAAGACAAGAAGCCGAAGGATGTGGTTAGAGAAGAACCGGCCTAATGATTTGTCTCTGGCGCAATCTCTGCGTTCTCTGCGTCTCTGCGGTAAAGCTTTTCTGCAACCTTAAACGACCGCAGAGACCCAGAGAACGCAGAGGTTGCCCAGAGAAGAAGTGTTACGAATCTTTCTTCACTTCAAACAAGAATCTCTTTTCGGAAAGCGGCATAAGAAACTCGGTGTAACGTGCACCAGTGACTTCGAGCTTTTCTCTCAAGGTTGGACCGCCAAACAGCAGCAGCTTGCTTCCCCTCGGCGCCCAGTTCACCAGCGCTGAAACTTTACTTATGAATTCGTCGAGCGCTCGACACGTCACAAACGTTGCTGCCGGCGATGCAACATCCTCAAAAGACTTGGCTATGATTGTCCCTCTATTTGAGATGCCGATCTGATTGAGTGCTTCGCGGAGGAACACCGACTTCTTTTGCGATGACTCGATCAGTGTAGCCGTTAAATCCGGACGCGCAATCATGCACGGAATAATTGGCAATCCCGCGCCTGAGCCAATGTCACAAATCGTGGATGCTTCGGGCAAGAATCTCAAAAGCACGAGTGATTCAAGTACGTGTCTGGTAGCGAACTCCTCAGGGGTACACGGAGCGACAAGGTGCAAACGCTCGTTCCAACGCACGAGAAGTGCGTAATAATCGCACAGAGTTTGAGTGGTTGGTCCAGATAGCGTCACTCCATAGTCCTGCATACTCGCCTTGAGGGCAGCCGTGAATCTGTCGAGTGCTTCAGGACTTGTCATCAGTTTGGCTCGCTTTGCAACAGTTCGCTTATGCGTGAGATTCTTTTATCGAACGTGATGAGACTGGCCAGAACACTATGATCGACGACATTATTGAACAACACAAAATACTCGCCCAAGCTGTGGCGCAGCTCATTCTAGAGCACGTCAACTCACTCGACACGCGCCGCGTTACCCCGGAATCAACGCCGTCTGACATCGAGACACTCTTCGCTGAACCTCTGCCTGAAGAGGGCATGAGTCTTGACAAGATCCTAACGCGTTTTCGAGATCATATTGCACCAAACTCGATGCTCGTACCGAGCCCACGGTATTTCGGACAGTTTAACCCGACACCTTTACCGATTGGGGTCTGGGCCGACGCACTTTCATCCGCGCTTAATCAAAATGCCGGCGCCTGGCGCAATGGTCCTGCATCGGCAATTATTGAAGCGCGTGTAATTCGTTGGTTATGTGCGCTTGTCGGATATGGATCTCAGTCGTTTGGCACACTGGCAAGTGGCGGTTCGGAAGCAAACCTGCTTGCGTTGAAATGCGCTCGAGATCACGTTGCCAACACCATCAAAGACCGCGGTGTGCGCACCTCGCCAGCCGACCTGGTTATCTACGCCTCGGAGCAGTGCCATTACTCGATTGACAAGAGCGCGGATATCCTCGGCCTCGGTCGTCGGAATCTACGGAAGATCCCTACCGATGAACGGTTTCACATTCGCATCGACGACTTGCGTAAAGCGATTAGACAGGATCGTGAGGCCGGTAAGATTGTCTGTTGCATTGTTGGAGTTGCCGGCACGACATCGTCCGGCGTGATCGACCCGCTGCAGCAATTGGCGGACATCGCTCTCGAGAACAATTGCTGGTATCACGTTGATGCAGCGTATGGTGGTACGTTGGCGTTTTCAAACAAACACACGAACAAACTCAATGGCATCACTCGTGCAAATTCGATCACTTTCGATCCGCACAAGTGGATGTTTGTCCCGTTTGCATGCGGAGCGACGTTAGTTCGCGACGGCGCAACGGTCTTGCGCGATGCTTTTGATATGAGTCCGGAGTATCTCAGCGAAGATCGCGGTGGCGCGGACGTTGAATTCGACTTTTTCCGTTATGGACAAATGGGTACTCGCCGGTTCAACTCGCTAAAACTCTGGATGGCGATCAAGTTCATGGGCCGAACTGGTTACGCCGAGACAGTTGAGCGGCAAGTCAACCTTACGTACTACCTTGCGCAACGACTTGATGAGTTGTCTGATTTCAAACGAGTCGGTGAAGTTGAGACCGCCGTGTGTTGTTTCCGGTTCTTGCCTGCATCATCGAATGGGTTAAGTGGTCAGGAGCTTGACCGACTACAGCAACGTCTGCAGCAGCTGATCGAACGTAGCGGAGAAGCCTGGCTAACGACTACGGTCCTTCACGGGCGGCGCGCGCTCCGTGTCAATATCAACAGCTTTCTAACGGAACAGCGCCACATCGACGATCTGCTAGAATTGCTCGTGCGTATGGCGGCTAAATTGTAGGTCTCCCGTGAACTCTCTGCGTAACCTCCGCGTTCTCTGCGTCTCTGCGGCATATGATTTCGGGCCTTTCTAACCGCAGAGACGCAGAGAACGCGGAGGTTACGCAGAGAAGAAATCAGGTTAGAACGGTCGCCGCTCACAATAGCTTGACGTTTGATCATGTACCGTCCCTTTTTTTTACTGATTCTATGCGCTGCATTATCCGTTACTGCTCACGCGCAATCCGGCCCTCGTTCCTTGTGCGCCGTCACGTCTCAAGCGCAGTTTGACACTATCTCCATCACCTACGACGCCAACACCCCG
Source organism: Pyrinomonadaceae bacterium (assembly GCA_036004125.1). GTDB lineage: Bacteria > Acidobacteriota > Blastocatellia > Pyrinomonadales > Pyrinomonadaceae > PSRF01. Next base: position 19,141 of record DASYRR010000295.1, read on the forward strand.
TATGCTTTGCCACACGTGTTATTCGTGATCGACCGCAAAGACAAGAACAAGATCTACTACGTCAACAAAAAGCGCTTCAGCTTTCACAAAGATTTCGTCAACGGCACATATTTATCGCTCGAGAGCGGCAAGGAATTCTTCGACAACAATTATCTAAAGCCGAACCGTCGTTTTATTCTCGGCACCGTCGCATATCAGACTCCAGTGAAGCGTTGGACCTACGAGTTTTGGGAAGGCGATCTGATTCCCGAGGATCAGATTCAACTCACGGGCGAGATTATCAATAAGACGTTCTTTGCACCGGTGGCTTTTAAGCCAAACTCGCTGCGTCAGGATGAGGCATCGCTCGCGCTTGTAGGTATCGAGCGTGTACTGCAAAGCGACATTGCGAAAGAACAGTCTTATCAGGCATTGAATCTTGCCAAGGGTCTGGGTCGGATTCACATCATCGAAAAGCTCGACGAGCATGTCGAGATCGGGTTCAACGAGATCCTTGTTCTCGACGAAGTCCCTGTTCAGTTACCACCCGTAGCCGGCATTATTACTTCTCAGCCTTCCACTCCACTTTCACACATCAATCTGCTGGCGAAAGGCTGGGGCATTCCCAACGCCTACATTAAAAACGCCAGGGAATTGCTCAAGCAATATGATGGCTGGTGGGTTGCGCTCGAGACGAATCGCGACAACTACTCGATCAAGCGGGCTGATCAAAACCAGCTGCACGAGTATGAGCGTCGGATGAAGGAGCGGCCCGACATATTGAAACCGCGTTACGATTTGTCCGAAGACCGATTGCTTAGTTTGGCTCAACAACGCAAGGCATCGAGTATTGCGTTCGGAGGTAAGTCTGCAAATCTTGGCGAAGTAATGCACGCAAGGTTACCAGGTATCCTTGTGCCGAACGGCTTCACGATCCCTTTTTACTATTACGACGAGTTCATGGAGCGAAACAAGTTCGACGATGAAATCCGCGTCCTGCTGGACGACAAAGAGTTCGTACACGATCCCGCCTTTCGTCGTGAACGTTTGACAAGCCTGCGCGCAACAATCCAGAAAGGTGAGTTTGATCCGGAGTTACGAAAGGAGATTCTCGATCGCGTCGCTCGCGAATATCCTGGCAAAGGGTTGTTTGTTCGCAGCTCTTCAAATTCCGAAGACCTACCGAAGTTTAGTGGAGCGGGGCTCTACACGACCGTGCCGAACGTGCGCGGCGAGCGAGAATTGATCGAGGCTATCAAAACTGTTTGGGCCTCCTTGTGGAATTTTGAGGCTTATGAGTTTCGCGAACGCGCACGTGTTGACCATTCAAAGATCTTCATGGCCGTGCTGTTACAGGAGGGAATCAACTCTGAGAGCTCTGGGGTGATGATATCGACGGATCCGTTCGACAAAGAGAACGTAGGGGCGATCTACATAAGCGCCAAGCGTGGCTTGGGAATTAGGGTCGTCGAAGGTCAGAGAATAGCCGAACAGGTAATCTTTAGACCGCGAACTAATGCTGTACAAGTGCTAACTAGATCGGCAGAAGACAGCCTTTTGACGTTTGATGAGAATGGTGGTGTTAAGGAAGTTCCGATTACCGGTGATCGAGTGGTGCTAACTGATGATGTGATTCGTCGACTTGTCCGAGCAGCAACTGGAATCAAGCGTGTGTTTGGCAGTCGCGATCAAGATATCGAGTGGGCCTACATGAAAGGTCAGATTTTTATTGTGCAGTCGCGACCCTATATTCCTGGTGGGTAATTCGAGCAACTCCGACTTGGGTACAGTCAGTACCGAAACGCGGTAGCGTCGGGTCGGACTTTAGGTACTGTACCGTTAGTGAAAGCCATCGTTGACCCGACGCTACCGCGTTCGGTACTGACTTTATCCAGGCCACTTTACACTGGGTTGGTGTATGTCGGCGACGCCCCAGGTTTGACAATCACTCTCTCCGTCAGTTATAAGCCCTGAGCAATGTTTGGAAGCAAAGTTCACAGCCATGCTGGATATTGGCATCACCACCACCACGGTGCCGGGCTGGCGAACCTGTTTCCTGCGCTGACACGTTTGAACTAACCGAGCGCAAAACGACTTCGACAAACCCGCTGCCATACGAAACCGGCAGCGGGTTTTGCTTTTGAATGTCCGATATGCTTTAGCTTGTCGTGGTATCGGAACGAGCTTCTTGTGGTGCATTACGACAAGCTAAAGCATATCGGACATTGAAGACCATGCTCCTATCCAAACTCCCACCCGGCATGCGCTATTACCTCGGCGCTGAAGCGCGTTTACGGCGTCGCGTTGAAGATACGGCGATGTCAGTGTTTGAAGGTTGGAGTTATGAAGAGGTGCTTACTCCGGCGGTTGATTATTACGCCCTTTTCGAGCGCGGAATGGGTGTGAGAGAGGCTCAGACCAGTTTTCGTTTTACCGACAACGACGGTCGCATGCTGAGTCTTCGGCCCGATGTGACTTCCTCAGTTGCACGCGTCGCGGCAACCTTGTTTGCCGATCGCGAACGTCCATTGCGACTCTGCTACGCTGCGCCTGTGTTCCGGCAACAGCAACAGTCACACGCTGAATGGCGACGTGAGAACACTCACCTTGGTTGTGAGTTGATTGGAGTGGGTGGCGACGCCGCCGATTTGGAAGTATTGCTTTTAGCGGCGGAGATATTAAAAGCAATTGGCTTGGGCGATTCGTTCTGCATCACAATCAACGATGTTGGAATCTTCAACGGATTGATCAGTAACCTGGAACTTGATATTGCGGCACGGGAAAGTCTTAGACGCCTGATCGATACGCGGGACGTTACCGAACTTCAGCGTTTTCTGAACGATAATTCGATCCCGAATTCGAGTCGTCAATCGCTTGCCAGGCTAGTTCAACTCACCGGTAAGCGAGATGTTCTCGACGAAGCTCGAAGCGTTATGACTCACCCGAATTCGCTTGCCACGCTCGACAAACTTACGGAGATTTGGCAAGTGATCGAGTCGCTGGGACTCGAGAATTCATTTGAAATCGACCTTGCCGATGTTTCCGGACTCGATTACTACACCGGGTTGAGTTTCAAAGTGTTCGTTCGTGGCGTTGGCTATCGTGTCGGTCGAGGCGGACGCTACGATGGCTTGACGGCGAACTTTGGCAGCGCTGAACCAGCTGTTGGCTTTGTACTGAGTCTCGACTCCCTGGTGGAAGTACTCGGCCGCAATAACTCGAAGGATGGGAATGGCGGTCGCGAGATGCGTTCGATCAATACAGACGATTTGAGTAAAAGCTTCAGAGAAGCGTTGCGCAGACGAACCAACGGCGAACAGATTCGCATAGAGCTAAAGAGATGATCACAATCGCAATTTCAAAGGGACGAATGCAGGATGATGCGCTCGCTTTACTGGCGCAAGCCGGCGTGCAACTGAGTCCTGAATCTTTAGCATCGCGCAAGCTCGCGATTGAAGATGGGAATGGCGATTACAAATTCATCTTTGTCAAGCCTGCAGATGTGCCGGTCTATGTAGAACATGGCATTGCAGACTGCGGAATAGTCGGCCGCGATGTGCTTTTGGAAACGGAAGCCGATGTGCTGTTGCCTCTCGACCTGGGTATTGCTCGATGTCGCCTGGTCGTGGCAGCAAAGGACGAACATGTCATTACCCGTGCATTTGGAATGTTGAGAGTAGCTACGAAGTACGCTCGCATTGCAAGTTCCCACTTTGGCTCGCGTGGAATCCCAGTGGAAATCATCCCTTTGTCTGGTTCGGTTGAGCTGGCCCCTGCTCTCGGTCTAGCGGATGCCATTGTCGATCTTGTGGAAACTGGAAGAACGCTTGCGGAGAATGGACTAAAAGTGATCGAGGTGATCACGGAATCTACCGGGCGGCTCGTCGTGAACCGAGCAAGTTACCAGTTAAAAGCCCCGGAGGTCACACGACTGACGACGGCACTGAGTAATGTTCTCAAAGGAGCAACAGCCGCGTGATCCGAGTGATTGGCAAAGCTGACGAATCAGGTCGCGAAGATTTTATGGCGCGACTTCGTGCCAGATCTGTCTCCCTTGACTCTAGTCTCCTGGCCGACGTCGCGAAAATTCTCGAAGAGGTCCGCAAACGTGGCGATGAAGCCTTAATTGTTTATGCTGCTCGTTTCGATGGTGTCCAGCTCAACGCTTTTGATTTGCGGGTCTCTCTTGAAACTCTACAAAGCGCGGCGGATAAGTTAGATGGTCTGGTCCTCGCCGCGTTACGTGAGGCAATTCAAAACGTCAGGACATTTCATGAACGACAGCGCGAACAATCGTGGATGATAAGCCATGTTGATGGTACCCGGGTTGGGCAACGAATCACTCCGATTGAGAGTGTTGGTCTCTATGTTCCTGGTGGTACGGCGGCGTATCCGTCGTCGGTGGTGATGAATGTGGTTCCGGCACAAGTAGCGGGTGTTCCGCGCATCGTTGTAGTAACGCCGCCGTCGACAGTTCAGCTTAATCCTGCAGTGGCGGCAGCGCTTTTGGAATTGGGAGTTCATGAGGTTTATGCGGTCGGAGGTGCTCAGGCAATTGCTGCGCTTGCTTTTGGGACGAACACAATTCCCCGCGTCGACAAGATCACTGGGCCCGGAAACAAGTACGTGGCGGCTGCGAAGAAGTTGGTGTTTGGTATCGTAGGCATCGATTCAATTGCTGGGCCGAGTGAAGTGGTTATCGTGGCTGACGACCCGGCGCGCGCGGATTTTGTTGCGGCTGACCTTCTCGCTCAGGCTGAGCATGGCGACGACGCGTCGGCAGTTTTGATCACGACGAGTGCCTCTTTGGCCGCGAATGTCGTCGCGGCAATTGAACAGCAAGTTTCGTTATTACCGCGACGCACGATCATAGAGTCGTCATTGAATAACTACGGCGCGATTCTCGTGGTCGAGAATCTTAGCAAAGCTTGTGAGGTGGTGAACGAACTTTCTCCAGAACACCTGGAACTCTTGACTGGTGATAATGAAACCGTGGCGGAAGAGATCAAACACGCAGGCGCAATTTTCCTCGGGCCATATTCTCCCGAAGCAGTCGGCGACTACTTCGCGGGTCCGAACCACGTTCTGCCGACTGGGCGAACGGCGAGGTTCGCGTCGCCTCTAGGTGTTTACGACTTCTTGAAGCGAACCAGCATCGTCGAGTATTCCCGAGGGGCGATGCAGAATGCCGCCGAAAAGATTGGAACCCTAGCTGAAGCGGAAGGATTGCAGGGACATGCGACATCGGCACGGATCAGAAACAGTAAGGGCTAAAAGTTTGTAGGAGATCAAGTGAGTGAGATGCAACAGAGTTTAGCGGTGATAAAGACTGCGGTTCGCGCACTGCGTGCGTATTCTCTCTCGCCGCATCGTGCCTCGGTCAAGATCAATCAGAATGAGAATCCGTGGGACGCAGCCGCAAACATTAAAGCTGAAACTTTGCGGCGGTGGGGAACTCGAAAGTGGTCACGTTATCCCGACTTTATCTCGACTGGTCTACACGAGCGGCTGGCGCAATTCGCGTCGTGGAGACCTGACGGCGTCATCGCCGGCAATGGTTCAAATGAATTGATTCAGGCCTTGCTGATGGTAACGATTGGGGAGGGTAAACGTGTGCTGATTTCAGAGCCGACGTTTGCTTTGTATCGACAGATTACAACGGTCCTGGGAGGCGAAGTAATTAGTGTCCCACTGAATAGTCAGTTCCAGTTTGATGGCACAGCCTTATTCGAAAAGACACAAGAATTGAAACCGGATGTGGTTATTCTCTGTTCGCCTAATAATCCGACTGGTTGCGTCATCAGCGACGACGAATTGCGGAAATTGGTCCGGACTGCGCCGGGGCTGGTGGTGATTGACGAGGCTTATCATGAGTTCGCGGAGCATTCGGTCGTTCCGTTGCTGAATGAGTTTGAAAATTTGGTTGTTTTACGAACGTTCTCGAAGGCGATGGCTCTGGCAGCGTTGCGAGTTGGTTATTTACTGGCCATGCCTTCTCTAGTAACTGAAATTCGCAAGGCGGTTTTGCCGTACAACTTGAATGCTTTCTCGCAAACAGCGGCTGAAGTTGCCGTCGAGATGTATGAGACTGAGTTGCTGCCGTTGGTGCGTTCGCTCATCAACGAGCGTGAAAGGGTGTTTCGGGAATTGAGTGGGATTGACGGTTTAGAGCCGATTGCATCCCGGGCAAACTTCATGATTGTGCGCTCCGTGTTTGAACCTAAGAAAGTTTTTGATGAGCTTATTAAATGCAACATCCTGATTCGTGATGTGAGTAGGTATCCGATGTTGAGCGAGTATTTTCGAATTAGTGTTGGGACACCGGAGGAGAATGATCTGTTGATCGTCGCGCTAAAGGAGATTACCAACAGATAGTTTCTTCTCTGTGCTACCTCTGTGTTCTCTGTGTCTCTGTGGTAAACCTAATCTCATCGCACATCACCATAGAGACACAGAGAACACAGAGGTAGCACAGAGAAGAAAGAAGAGCAGATCAGGATTGTGACCTTTTCCAAGTATGAAGGCCGAAAAAACGTTCAATCGCACAGGCACCGTTCACCGCAAGACCAAAGAGACTGACATCCGTATCTCTTTGAACCTTGATGGCAAGGGCAGTTCAAGCATAACTACTGGTCTCCCGTTTCTTAATCATATGCTCGAGCTCTTCGCCAAGCATGGACTGTTTGACCTCAAGATAAATTGCAAGGGCGACCTTGAAATCGATGACCATCATTCGGTTGAAGACATCGCGATCACACTCGGCCAGGCACTTATCGAAGCTTTGGGAAACAAGGCAGGTATCAATCGCTATGGAGAAGCCATAGTTCCAATGGATGAAGCATTGTGCCGCACGGTCATTGATCTATCCGGTCGTTTCTACCTTGTCTATGAAGTTCCGACCAAGCGACAGAAGATCGGAAACTTCTCGGTTGAGTTGGCCGAGCACTTCTGGCGTTCGTTTGCAGAGACCGCAAAATTCAATCTCCATATTGATTGTCTGCGCGGCCGAAACACGCACCACATGTTGGAAGGAACCTTCAAAGCAACGGCACGAGCGCTACGGTCCGCAGTTGACTTGAATCCACGTGTGGTCGGCGTGCCAAGCACCAAAGGATCTTTGTAAGGCAATGGCCACAGTTGCAATCATCGATTACGGAGTGGGAAATCTTCGGTCCGTCGAAAAAGCTTTCGCCGCAATCGGGCACGAGGCGATTGTCACCGGCAGTAGCGCTGAATTGCAGCGAGCGCAACGGTTGGTACTGCCGGGTGTCGGCGCCTTTGCTGCATGTATGACAACGTTGCGAGACCATGGTTTGATTGACTTGGTGCGAGACCGGGCGGCGGAGGGAGTTCCACTGTTAGGGGTCTGCGTTGGTATGCAGATGTTGTTTGAAGAGTCAGACGAGTTTGGTACCTCGCCTGGTTTAGGATTGCTGAAAGGGCGCGTGCGGCGTTTCAACGACGATCTCGTGGTACCGCAGGTTGGTTGGAATAGTATTCATCAACGCTGCTCTCATCCTCTGTTTGCGGGCGTCGCGGACAATGCATTTTGCTATTTCGTGCACTCATACTTTTGTGAACCCGTGAATACTGCTGCGGTAATTGGTGAAACTGAGTATGGCGTAAATTACGCGTCCGTAGTTGCAGAGGCAAATATCTGGGGCGTTCAGTTTCATCCGGAGAAGAGTCAACAGGTGGGGTTGAGAATGCTTGGGAACTTTGCGGTGTCCGATATGCTTTAGCTTGTCGTTGTCACCATCCCTAAATACCCTGAACTACTTTTGCTGTCACCACGACAAGCTAAAGCATATCGGACATAACATGTTGGCGAAGCGAATCATTCCCTGTCTGGACGTTGATAACGGTCGTGTTGTCAAAGGTGTTCGCTTTGTTTCGCTTGTGGATGCCGGCGATCCGGTTGAACAGGCAAAGCGGTACGATCTGGAAGGCGCAGATGAACTAACGTTCCTTGACATCACGGCGTCGTCAGATAGACGCGACATCGTAGTTAACCTGGTGCGACGAGTTGCCGATGAGGTCTTTATTCCATTCACTGTCGGCGGAGGTCTGCGAACAGTCGACGACATTCGTTCGATTTTGCGCGCCGGAGCCGACAAGGTCACGCTGAATACGGCGGCCCTCGACAATCCATCGCTGATCAGTGAATGCGCTGAAACGTTCGGCAGTCAGTGCATTGTTGTTGCGATCGATGCGAAGCGTCGTCATACATCATCTGAGCTCGGATGGGATGTTTACACACACGGTGGTCGGAAGAATGTTGGCGTTGATGCGTTAGAGTGGGTGACTCGTGCGCAGAATCTTGGCGCTGGTGAAATTCTCCTAACGAGTATGGATCGCGATGGCACTCGTGCCGGTTATGACGTCCAACTCACGAAGGCTGTCTCGGAGGCGGTAAAGATTCCAGTAATTGCGTCGGGCGGAGCGGGTAAGCTCGAGCACTTTCACGAGGCGTTAACTTCAGGTGGTGCAAGCGCGGTGCTTGCGGCATCGCTTTTTCACTTTGGTGAATTGTCAATTGCAGCGCTTAAGGATTATCTCGGTCATCACGACGTCAGAGTGAGATGAACATACAACTCGACAAGCTGAAATTTGATGAGTGCGGCTTGATACCGGCGATCGTGCAAGACGCCCAAAGCCTCGAAGTTTTGACACTCGCCTACATGAATGCGGATAGCCTCGCGCGTACGATTGAGACCAGTCAAACGTGGTTTTGGTCGAGATCGAGAAACGAACTGTGGCACAAAGGTGAGACGTCCGGGAACACACAACGCGTCGTCGACATTATTCCCGATTGCGACTTCGACTCGCTCGTTGTTTTGGTCGAGCCGGCGGGACCCGCTTGTCATACCGGCGCGAGATCTTGCTTTCTTGGTCCATCGCATGAGCCGGGCAATCTCGGCGCTCTATTGGATCAACTTTACCGGCTTGTAGAAGAGCGTCAGGAAAAGAGACCGCCGAACTCCTACACGACTTACTTGTTCAATGAAGGTCTCGACAAGATACTCAAGAAGCTTGGTGAAGAGTCGACCGAAACAATAGTCGCTGCGAAGAACGATGCCACCGAGCCTCTGGTTGCGGAAGTCTCTGATCTTCTCTATCACCTGATCGTCTTGCTCGTAGCACGCGGCATAACTCTGTCGCAGGTTCGCGAAGAACTTGCGAAGCGACGTGGAGAACAAGGGTGACAAATCAGGCTGGGCTCGATGAATTATTAGAGTTCGCAGTTGACCTGGGACGTCGCGCGGGCGATATCACGCTGAAGTACTTCAAGAAAGATCCCGAGACGAGCAAGAAGGCTGACGGGACTTTCATAACTATTGCTGATCGTGAAACCGAAGCATTTTTGAGAGAAGGAATACTCAACCAGTTTCCGGACGACGGCATCCTCGGTGAAGAAGAAGGTGAATCTAAGGGCGAGTCTCGACGCCGTTGGATTGTGGATCCGATCGACGGGACGTTTTCGTTTGTTCATGGCGTGCCATTCTACGGCGTGTTGATTGGAATAGAGATAGATGGCCGGCCCAGCGTAGGGGTCATTAACATGCCCGCTCTTGATGAAATTGTTTACGCAGCAACAAACCTCGGCTGCTTTTGGAACGGTAAGCGGGCGCGGGTTTCGTCGACGGCGAGTCTTGATGAGGCTTTGTTACTTTGCACTGACTTTGGGGCTTGTCGCCCACATGGCTTTGGTTCCGCGGGCGAAGAGCTGCAACGGCTTGCTAGGTCCAGTCGAACCTGGGGCGACTGTTACGGTTACGTGTTAGTGGCAACCGGGCGAGCCGATGTGATGTTGGATCCGGTGATGAATGTTTGGGACTGCGCAGCATTGTTGCCTGTGATTGAAGAAGCGGGAGGTACATTCACTGATTGGCGAGGTGAGCGAACCGTAACAGGCGGCAATGCGATCGCGACGAATGGGGTGTTGTTTGACGAAGTGATGGGGATCGTGTCGGAGTACCGGTAGGGCAGGTTAGTATGATGAGTTTGCAGATCATCCCAGCAATCGATTTGAAAGGAGGGCGCTGCGTACGACTCTCGCAAGGACAAAAGGAAACGGCAACGATTTATGACGATGATCCAGTTGCAGTCGCGCAAAGCTTCGAAGCCGCTGGTGCTCAAACAATTCATATCGTCGATCTCGATGCGGCTTTCAACGGTCGTGAATCAACGAATCGTTTGGTTATTCGCGACATCGCCTTGAAGGTCAACCTGCAAGTCCAGTTTGGTGGCGGCGTCAGGACTTCGACTGACGTCAACAAATTGATTCAGAGCGGAGTGTCTCGAGTTGTTTTGGGTACGTTGGCGACAGAGTCCGCTGATACATTGAAACAACTGCTGGACGAATTTGGCTCGCAGATTTGCGTTGCCATCGACGCGCGCGATGGAGTTGTGATGACTCAGGGCTGGAAAGCCTCGACCGATATGTCGCCCTCCGACTTTGCGGTTGCCGTTGCCAAACTGGGCGTCGAACGAATCATCTACACTGATATCACGCGCGACGGAATGCTAAGCGGTCCGAACATTGAACAAACGGTGGCGCTAGCGCGAAAGTCGGGAGTGCAAGTGACTGCCTCAGGCGGAGTCTCGAGTCTCGACGATATACGACGGCTACGCGAAGCTGGTGAACCGCTGGTGGACAGTGTGATTGTTGGACGAGCACTTTACGAACGAAGATTCACACTGAAAGAAGCGTTGGAGGCTGCGAGCTGAGAAAATAACTATGACTCGCCCAGTTTTTCTTAATGACATCTTGAATGGACGCGTCGCCTTTGTTACGGGCGGCGGAACCGGAATTACAGGTGGAGTTGCTCGGGCTTTAGCGGAGGCGGGAGCATCCGTTTCGCTGGTTAGCCGTAAGCTTGAACATCTTGAACCAGCCGCTGCAGCAATCAATGTCAATGGCGGAAAAGCAATTGCAGTAGCTGCTGATGTTCGGCAGTCAGAAGAGGTCGAAAGAGCTATAACTGCAACCGTCGAGCAGTTCGGAAAAATAGATATCGTCATAAACGGAGCGGCCGGAAACTTTCTCTGCAAGGCTGAGGAGCTATCACCAAATGGTTTCGGCACCGTCGTTGATATCGATCTTAAAGGGACGTTCAATGTTTGCCGTGCGGCATTCGCTGAACTCAAAGAACATCGCGGTCAGATACTGAATATTAGCGCCACGCTTCACTATCTTGGGACACCAATGCAATTGCATGTGTCAGCGGCTAAGGCTGGGATTGACGCGTTGACACGTAACCTGGCGGTTGAGTGGGGTCGCCATGGAATTCGCGTTAACGCGATTGCTCCCGGACCCATTGAAGACACTGAGGGTATGAAGCGTCTCGTGCCTGAGCCTATTAAAGAGAAACTGAAGAAGAGTATTCCGCTCGGTCGTTTTGGGAGAATTGCGGACATTGAGCAGGCAGCGATTTTCCTTTGCTCCGATGCGGCCAGTTTTATTAACGGGACAGTGATCGTTGTTGATGGCGGACAGTGGCTCGCCGGTAACAGGGTTTTGTAATTAGGTGGAGAGTAGTGATCTCAGTATCAGCAGATGCTAGACCTTCAACCGGGAACATTCGAAGAGTTTGAGGAGCAGGCGGGATACGGCAATGTCGTACCTGTGGTGCGTTCGGTGCTGGCGGATTTGCATACGCCTGTCGGCGCTTTTATGCGCATAGCCCAAAGCTCGCCGTATGCCTTCTTGCTCGAATCTGTCGAAGGTGGTGAACGAATCGCGCGGTATTCATTTCTGGGTGCCGATCCAGACATGATCGTGCGTGGTCGCGGTTTGCAAACAGTAGTAGAACGCGACGGTAAGACAGAAGTGTTCCCGAAAGTTGCTACTGAATGGGTGCGTGATTACTTTCGTGAGCGGGTACTTTCCCGCCGGCCTGGGCTAGCGCCATTTGCCGGAGGCGCAGTTGGTTATCTTGGTTACGACGCGGCTCAGTGGTTTGAACCGGCGCTACGCCAGGATCGAACGCAACCGCTGGATGCTGTAGATGCAGTTTGGATGTTCTTTCGCACAGTGATCGCATTCGATCGTGTCAAACAGCGAATGGAGATCGTGTCTATAGTATTGACTGAAGAAGCACATGGAAGTCATCAGCAATTGCGCGATCTATACGATGCTGCTGTTGCTCGTACCTACAAGGTGGAAAACAGAATCTTCGAGGCAGGCATTCCTGGCATTCCTGGCATTCCCCAAACACGACAGCAAAAAACGAGTGGGAAGTCCAAGAACCTTGGCTTGCATTCGAATTGGACGCGGCGTGACTTTGAAGAAGGAGTCCGAAGAGTACAGGACTACATCAAAGCGGGAGACTGTTATCAGGCTGTTTTGTCTCAGCGGTTCTCGGCAAAATTCAAAGGCGAGGCCTTAGCCATCTATCGTGCATTGCGAGCAATCAATCCGTCGCCCTACATGTTTTTTTTGCGAATGGGCGACGAAACTGTAATTGGCGCATCGCCAGAAATGCTCGTGCGTTGTCACGGTCAACGTCTGGACTATCGACCGATCGCGGGAACACGAAAACGCGGGGCCACCGAAACAGAAGACTGGATGCTCAGTGAGGATCTGAAGACGGATGAAAAAGAAGTTGCCGAGCACATGATGCTGGTTGATCTCGGCCGTAACGATCTCGGCCGCGTTTCCGACTACGGTTCTGTGAAGGTTGAGCAATTGATGACAATTGAGCGTTATTCCCACGTGCAGCATATGGAAACTAGCCTGCGGTCGCGACTCAGGGATGGCTTGGATCGGTTCGACGCTCTCGCTTCGTGTTTTCCCGCTGGAACGGTGACGGGTGCGCCAAAGATTCGAGCGATGGAGATCATTCGTGAATTGGAGCCTGATCCCCGTGGCATTTACGCCGGGACAGTGTTGTATATGGACTATGCTGACAATCTCGACTCGTGCATCGCCATCAGGACAATGGTGTTGCGTGGCGAGGAAGCGACGGTTCAGGCGGGCGCAGGTATTGTGGCTGATTCAGTTCCAGAGCATGAATACGCGGAAACAGTTAATAAAGCTCGCGCGATGTTTCGAGCGATTGAAATGGCGGAAAAAGGGCTCTGAAGAATTTCAGATCTCAGATTGCAAAGCACAAAGCACTATCATGTCGTCACTACGAATATTAACTAGCATCGCCATCCTGGTAATCATCACCCCCTTTGTTCGGGCGCAGGGGACGCCTAATGGTCCTATTGAGCCGCCAAGGAAGGCCAATGTGCGCACGACAGAACCAACCACTCCGGCGGCTGAGCCTTTCGATGGTGCGCCAGTAGAAAAGATGGCCGGGCAATGCGTCAAACTTGAAACTGAGTTGGGAGCGATTGAGATAGCCATGATGCCGGAGGCTGCTCCAGAAAGTGTCAGGAACTTTCTAAATCTGACTGCAACCGGGGCTCTCGATACAACAACGTTCAGTCGCATTGTTAAAGACTTCGTGATTCAAGGGGGCAATCTGACTACCAGCGACAAATGGGGTTGGGAGTTATCCCGCAGAATGGCCCGGAAGATCCCTGATGAGCCTGGAATTATCAAACATGTTCGTGGAATCGTTTCGATGGCGCGTACTGACGAACCAAACAGCGCTACCACTCACTTTTTTATTCTGGTAGGCAACGGAGTTCATCTGGATGCCAAGTTCGCGGCGTTTGGCACGGTCACCAAAGGCATAGAGGTGGCCGATCAAATTAATCAGGCGCCTGCCGATGGTGAGAAGCCTCAAAAACCCGTGAAGATTAATCATGCAGTCGTAGCACCGTGTAAGAAGTAAGGAGAAGTCTGGATTGCTAAACTCAAAGACTGGTGGTGTCCTGGTTTGAGCGTTGTCTTAATTTACGTTTTTCTCTGCGGAATCTCTGCGTCCTCTGCGTCTCGGCGGTTAAGAGGTGGTCGAAATCATTTACCGCAGAGACGCAGAGAACGCAGAGATTCCGCAGAGGGTTCAAAGATACGCAGCCTGGTGATTCTTGTCGTCATTTGTCTTTCGATCTCTGCAGGCTGCGCGAAGCAATTTCCCAGTGAGCCAACGCCCGAAGCGGCGAAACGTTTTTTGCAATTACGAGGCTACGAGTTTGATCAGAAAGGATTCCTTGCCGCAGTAGCCGCGAATGATGTCGCGTCCATCAATGCATTCCTGGCTGGTGGAATCGATCCAAACATACGGGATTCTCGTGACGGCAGAACAGCACTTATCTCTGCCGCCGCTCACGGAGATTTACCTGTCGTTCAAGCACTTTTGCAGGGACACGCTGATGTCAACGCCAAGGATAACGTCGGCTATACCGCTTTGTTCCATGCGCTCGAAGCAAGATATGAGGAAGTCAGCGATCTCCTGCTTGCTCAGCCCGGTATCGACTTAAACGCTCGCGGAAAGAATGGGGTCACGGCGCTGATTACTTTTGTATGGCGCGACCGCGCTGATGTTGTAGCCAACCTCCTGCAACGAGGAGCTGATGTGAATCTACAGGATGACGACGGGGATACTGCGTTGCACGGGGCTGCGGAGAACGGCAACGTCGATATCGTCATCATGCTATTGAAAAAAGGGGCGAGAGCTGATGTTAAGAACAAAGTTGGTGGCACACCTATGATGTGGGCGGCAGTATACGGTAACCATCAAGTGGTCGAGACACTGCTCGATCATCATGCCGATCCGGCGTCAAAAGATGAAGATGGAATGACGGCGTTGGATTGGGCCAAAAGGAACAATAGACCTAAGGTAATCGCCGTCTTACAGAGAAAGAAGTAAAAATTCAGATTCAATGCTGTTAGTCATCGACAACTACGATTCGTTTACTTACAACCTCGTTCAGTATCTGGGGGAGCTTGGTGAAACTGTGGAGGTTCGTCGGAACAACCGGACTACAGTCGACGAGATCGAAGCGCACTTGCGGCCCGAGAGAATTGTTATTTCGCCGGGACCCGGAACTCCGGATGATGCAGGTATTTCCTTACGTGTGATCGACCGATTTGCAGGAAAAATCCCGCTACTTGGGGTGTGCTTGGGACATCAGGCGATTGGCCAGGCGTTTGGTGGTCGCGTAATTCGCGCGCCGCAGTTAATGCATGGAAAGGCATCCGAGATTTGTCATGATGGCAAGACAATATTTACCGGACTCGAAGATCATTTTCCAGCTGGTCGCTATCACTCTTTGATTGTTGAGCGTGAGACCCTACCGGACTGTCTGGAGATTTCGGCGTTTACAGCTGACAACGTCATTATGGGTTTGCGTCATCGTGAGCTCAAAGTTGAAGGTGTGCAATTTCACCCCGAATCGATTCTAACGGCTGGGGGCAAGAAACTGCTCGCGAACTTTCTGCAACTCTAAATCTCACCAAATGGCCAATAGTCGATTACAAGCATTCCTTTCCCGTCTCGTGCGTCATGAGGATCTGAGTCGCGAGGAAGCCACCTCGTTACTTGAAGCGCTGCTTGATGAAGAAGCCACAGATGCTCAAATAGCCGGGGCGTTGATGGCTCTTGCAACGAAAGGTGAGACGGTTGAGGAACTCGCCGGCATGGCTTCAGGCTTACGGTCGAAAGCAGTTCAACTTAAATGTCGACATCAGTGTTTTATCGATACGGCAGGTACAGGTTCGAGTGCGGCAAAGACTTTCAACATATCTACGGCCGCCGCGTTTGTGATCGCCGCTTCAGGTTTACCGGTTGCAAAACATGGTAATCGTGCCGCCAGCAGTAAATCGGGTAGTGCGGATGTGCTTTCTGCATTGGGAGTCAACGTCTCGGCGCTTCCGTCGCTCTCCGAAGCGGCCCTCAACGAAATCGGTATTTGCTTTATGTTTGCTCCGCTCTATCACGGAGCGACTGCCCGTGTTGCTGGAATCCGAAGGCAGTTAGGCGTGCATACGACATTTAATTTACTTGGGCCTTTGAGTAATCCTGCAGGTGCACCACGACAGATAATCGGCGTGTGGAAGAAAGAGCTCATCGAACGGTTGGCAGAGGTGCTGGCCTTGCTCGGAACTGAGCGCGCTTGGGTAGTTCACGGTGAAGATGGTCTCGACGAGATAACTCTGGCCGGCAAGACTTTTATAGCGGAGGCTCAGGGTGGCAGTGTGGAAACGTTCGAAATTGAACCGGAGATTTTTGGTTTGAGTCGTTCATCACTCGATCACTTGCGCGGAGGGGATGCCGAAGCGAACGCTCGAATCATTCAAACGGTTTTTGACGGTACTCGTAAAGACGAAGCACGATCGCTTGTTGTTATGACTGCTGCTGCGGCGTTAGTTGTTGGCGAAATTGCTGACGATCTGGGGACTGCGGCGCGAATAGCGGCTAAGGCAATTGATAGTGGAGCCGCATGGGAAAAGGTGGAGTTACTCAGACTGGCAACCAGGGCGTGATAGATGAGTTTCCTGTCAGAAATATTGACACGCAAGCGCGATCGTATGAATGCAGTAAAAAAGATCGTTTGCCTTGATGAGGCTCTTCACTCAGCACGCGCCTTACGTGCTACGGTTCCAGCACATCAGTTGCGACATGCTCTACAAAGAAACGGCGCCAACGTCATTGCCGAGTTTAAACGCAGGTCTCCGTCAAAAGGCATTATTCGTAAAGATGTTGATGTCAGATCGACAGTGCGGAGTTATGAAGTTGGCGGAGCGGCGGCGATTTCGGTATTGACTGAGGAGGACTACTTCGATGGATCTCTCGATGATCTGCGGGTTGTAAAAGCAACAGTCGCAGTGCCGGTGTTGCGTAAGGATTTTCTTTTTGACGAGTATCAAATCTTTGAGTCGGCAGCTGCTGGAGCTGACGCAATTCTCTTGATCGTGGCAGCGCTGGATGATGAAACACTGGCACGCCTGCGTCGCCTTGCGGAAGAGGAATTAGGGATGGATGCTTTGGTTGAAGTTCATGACGAAGCAGAGATGAAGCGAGCTGCTGCAGCTGGAGCAAAACTGATCGGCGTTAATAATCGTAACCTGCACACTTTTGAAGTGTCGATTGATACGTCATTTTCGCTGGCTAGCAAGGCACCGTCTGGATCAACATTGGTTAGCGAGAGTGGGCTCCGAAGCGCTGAGGATCTAGCAATGTTGAAACGAGTCGGTTATCGGGGCTTCTTGATTGGCGAGTCGTTAATGCGCGCGGGTAACCCGGTCGAGGCTTTACGAGAGTTTCTACAAAGCTCTCCGCACTCGAATTGTTGAACGCGTCATTAAGGTACGAATCTATTGAATTCTACCGCGAAGCGGTTACGGCGCAGAGCCCAGGTTTGCTTCAACCCTGGGTTACGAAGTGTTATTTCCAACCCGGAACGGGTTTCGCGCGTGGACGCAACCGCGTTGCGGTTGAATCAAGCAATACCGGTAACCCAGGGTAGCCGAAGCGGCAACCCTGGGCTGTGGGACGCAACCGCTTCGCGGTAACGCGGCAAAGCACTAAGCACAAAGCTCTAATCCATGACGTTCATCAAGATCTGCGGAATCACGAATCTGGAAGATGCCACCGACGCAGTCGAGGCTGGCGCGGATGCTTTGGGGTTTAACTTTTACCCGCCCAGTCCGCGATATGTCGACCCTGCAAGGGCTCGGGAGATAATTGAGAAGCTGCCGAAGATGATGACCGTCGGAGTGTTTGTGAATGAAGACATTGAAACCGTGAAATCCATCGCGACCATGACCGGCATCTCTGCGTTACAACTGCACGGTGATGAGTCACCTGCTTACTGCGCTGCACTGAACGGTTGGTACCTCATTAAAGCTTTAGCTGTTAATGAGAATTTCGATGAGCGTAAGGTGCTTGAGTACGGCGTCGATGCCCTGATGCTTGATGCGAGCCATAAGAAGCTTCGAGGGGGAACCGGACAGGTGATTGATTGGTCAGTTGCGAAACGCGTTAGGGAATTGGGAACGCCCCTGTTCCTGGCGGGTGGGTTGTCAACCGAGAATGTCCGGGAAGCCATAGCTTGTGTGAATCCGTATGCGGTTGACGCGTGTAGTGCATTGGAAGATCGACCTGGAAAGAAAAATCATATTCGCGTGAAGGCGTTTTTAGCAGCGGTCCGTGGTTGATTTTGCAGAGACGCCCTCAACAACGCGGGCAGGCGACGACGCCTGCGGTCCCATAAGAAGCGATCGCTAATGCACTAGACTGACTACTAAAGGTAAGGGGAATCGAAACGTCGTAATGTTAAACCTTGACGCTGATCCAGTCGCAAAGGGTATTCTAGGTAGTGCCCCGTCACTGAAGACATTCGATAGTCCTCCCCTAACAAAGCTGTCTACGCTGCTGCCCCTGGTGGGTCTTAATATGGCTGCGCACGCTGAGAAAAGAATTGCTGATAAAGGTGCTCGCTCCAGGGGACGGGTATTGCTGATAAGCGACGACGAGCAACCCGGGCTGCTCGCGATGCTTGCTGCAAAGGGGATTGATGTGGTTGGCGTAGCTACCGGAACTGCGGCGATTGTTTCTCTGCAACGTTCAAGGCCGCATTTGGTGGTGGCCAACCCAAAGGCAACTGGCTTGAGCGTGACTGAGTTGTCGAAGATGCTTGAACAATACGAAAACGGGATACCCCTGGTGCTTGCAGGCACAATGCGAGCGGATCATCAAACCCGGCTTGCCGCACTCTGCGAGGGAGCCTTCGACTACTTTGAACTTCCATCTGAAATGGATTTGTTAGTTAGGCGTAGCGAACAACTGATTTCGCTGCGACAAAAGATCGATAGACTGCGGGCAGACGCGGATTTGGACTCGCTAACCGGTCTCGCAAATCGTCGTCGTTTTCGAGTGGCTTTGGTTAGGGAAGTCGAGCGGTGGCGACGTTACAATACGCCGTGTGCAATGCTCATGTTAGACATAGATCATCTCAAGAAGATCAACGATAAGTTTGGACACCCAGCAGGCGACATGGTGATTCGACAAGTGGCGCAAACGCTTTCGGAGGTTTCGCGCGACAACGACGCCGCGGCCAGATTGGGCGGCGAAGAGTTTGCTTTATTGCTCGCCGGCATAGATATTGAGAAAGCGGGCGCAGCTGCAGAGCGATTGCGAGAGGTGCTTAGCCGTCGAGCAGTTGAAGGCGTAGGATCCGTTACAGTCAGCATCGGTGTTGCCGGTTGTCCTGCGAGCGGTACCAGTGAAAGATCGCTCTATGCCGCCGCTGACGAAGCACTGTACGTTGCCAAAAACGGTGGCCGAAATAGAGTCGCCATCGCGCCGCCTTTACAAGAAAAGCTTCCTGGAGTTTGAGCGAGTCGAATAAAGCCCTGCCTCATGACCACCCTCAAATTACAACCTGACAATCTTGGCCATTGGGGACCATACGGCGGTCGGTTCGTACCCGAAACCTTGATGGCGCCACTCGAAGAATTGACTGAGGCTTATGTGCAGGCGAAGGACGAACAGGCATTCAATGTCGAACTGGCCAGTCTGCTACGGAACTACGCCGGTCGTCCCACACCGCTGTTCTATGCCGAGCGGCTGACTCGACACGCCGGAGGCGCGAAGATCTATTTGAAGCGGGAAGACTTGCTTCATACCGGGGCGCATAAAATAAACAACACGTTGGGTCAGGTCTTGCTGGCCCGCCGGATGAACAAGCAACGGATCATCGCTGAAACAGGCGCAGGGCAACACGGTGTTGCCTCCGCGACAGTCTGCGCTCTGTTTGGCTTGAATTGCGTAGTCTACATGGGCAGCGAAGACATGCGACGCCAGTCACTGAATGTTTTTAGAATGCAATTGCTGGGTGCCGAAGTAAGGGAAGTGAAAGCCGGTTCGCAGACGCTGAAGGACGCGATTAATGAAGCACTCCGCGATTGGGTCACGAACGTCGGCGACACTTACTACCTACTTGGAAGCGCGTTGGGTCCTCATCCATATCCCGTTATGGTGCGTGATTTTCAAAGCGTCATTGGACGAGAGGCACGCGAACAAGTGCTTGAAAGGGAAGGACGACTTCCCGATCTGCTAATCGCTTGTGTCGGCGGGGGCTCAAACTCGATAGGTATGTTTTATCCCTTTCTGGAAGATTCTTCGGTGATGATGACCGGAGTTGAAGCTGGTGGTAGTGGTTCTTCATTGGGGCAACACGCGGCGAGATTTAATACCAGTGGTGGAGGACGACCCGGAGTGCTTCAGGGAACCCTGAGTTACGTCTTACAGGACAACAATGGGCAAGTCGCGTCAACACACTCTGTTTCCGCCGGACTCGATTACCCTTCCATCGGACCCGAACACGCGTTTCTTCACGACTCGGGTCGCGTTTCGTACACTTCGGTCTCAGACTCCGAAGCTTTGGATGCGTTTCAGCTCCTGTCGAAGCTCGAGGGCATAATTCCGGCACTCGAGTCTGCTCACGCTGTTGCACACGCGATCAAAGCGGCAAGTAAGATGAAGGATGATGAAGTTATTGTCGTCAATTTGTCCGGACGCGGAGACAAGGATGTGAACACAGTGCGGGAACATCTGGAGTCATAGGTCTTGGGTCGAATCACCGAAGCTTTTAATGTGTTGCAGTCAAATGGTGGCAAGGGCTTCATACCGTTCATCACGGCAGGTGATCCGGATCTCCGGACTACCGAAGAGTTGTTAGTTGAACTCTCAAACGCCGGCGCCACGGTAATCGAATTGGGAGTTCCTTTTAGCGATCCGATGGCAGACGGGCCGGTCATCCAACGCGCATCCGAACGGGCACTCAAGCACGGATTTGGCTTGGATGAGCTTTTGGCTATGGTGGCTCGCGTACGTAAACAAATCAACACACCCATTATTCTTTTTAGCTATTTCAATCCTCTGATGCAGTTTGGTGTACAGCGATTAGCGAAGGAGGCTAAAGAGTCGGGCATCGATGGCGTCTTAGTAACCGACCTTACTCCAGAGGAATCGACCACGTTTGGCGCGGAATTAAAAGAAAACGATTTGGACATGATCTTCCTCGTGGCTCCCACATCAACCAATGCGCGACTTGAAATGATTGCAAAACATGCGAGCGGATTTATTTATGCGGTTTCGCGTGCAGGTGTCACGGGGACTCGCGAGTCTGTCAGCGCTGAAGCTGAGAGGCTTGTCAACCGAGTAAGAAACTTTTCAAACCTCCCCGTCGCTGTGGGTTTTGGTATTTCCAACAGAGAGCAGGTTGCGGATGTTCAGCGTTATGCAGATGCGGTTGTAGTCGGGTCAGCTATTGTTCAGGAACTGGAGCGCAACGCTAATGCAGCCGATGTTTCGGAACGTATCGGTAAGTTTGTGCGAGAGTTGATCCAGCCAAACATGGGCCACGGATAAACACGGATCACACAGACATTCATTTCTTTATCAGTGTAATCCGTGTTCATCTGTGGCTAATACTCGTTAAGCTTGTGAACCGATGGGTATGGAGAGCTCAATCATCAGAAAAGGTTCGCCAGTTCTCGTGATGTTGCATAGTCCTCGTGAGAAATGTTGGGGGATGCTCGACGAAATCACGAGCGCTGGAGTATTCTTGCGCGGACTCGATTTGCAGTCGTTTGACGATTGGACTAGCGCAGTGGTTCATCGAGAGCCATTCGTAGGTTTGGGTTCAATGTTCTTTCCTATGTGGCGCATTGAACGAATTGCCAGGGATGAAACGCTGGGAGAAGTGCCGTCGCTACGTCAGCAAGCTGAGCAGCGGACTGGTCGCACTTTTGAAGAGTTGATGAAAGATGACGGTCCGTTGGTTTGAGATAACTATCGTGAGTTTTTGCGCGCAGCCTCACCAGAAGTCGACCGCGCAGAGAGGGCTGCCAATTGCGCGCTGAAGATCGGATTCCTAAACCTCACCCTCTGATAATAGATGTTGCAAGTGTGAAACACTGTTCCATTCTCGCTCCGCATGTGGTATGCTCTCGCTCATCGAGGGAGGACCTGTCTATGCGGATAGTGAGAAAAGGAGCGGAAGAAAGAGATGTATGCCATGGCTGATGACCGAATAAATGTAGATCGCGGACGGGCGATCGAGGCTGCACTATCAAACATTGAAAAGAGATTTGGCAAAGGTTCCATTATGCGTTTGGGGGAACGTGAAATTTCAGATATTCCGGCAATCTCAACTACTTCGCTAAGCCTGGACGCCGCGGTTGGTGTTGGCGGCGTGCCGCGAGGCCGGATCGTTGAGATTTATGGTCCAGAGAGCTCCGGGAAAACGACTTTGGCACTGCACATCGTAGCTGAAGCACAAAAAGCTGGAGGAGTTGCGGCTTACATCGATGCTGAGCATGCGATGGACGCTGACTATGCCGGCAAACTTGGAGTCGATATAGATCAGCTCTTGATTTCTCAACCCGACTCAGGCGAACAGGCTCTGGAAATTGCTGAAGCTCTCGTGCGCTCAAATGGTGTCGATGTGATTGTGGTTGATTCAGTTGCGGCGTTGGTTCCGCGCGCCGAACTTGATGGAGAAATGGGTGATTCACTCCCGGGACTTCAGGCAAGATTAATGTCGCAGGCACTGAGAAAACTGACGGCGATTGTTGCTCAGTCAAACACCTGCTTCATTTTCATCAATCAGATTCGCGAGAAAATTGGCGTGATGTTTGGCAATCCGGAAACAACTACAGGTGGGCGAGCATTGAAGTTCTATTCGTCAATGCGACTCGACATCCGCAGGATTGGTGCTATTAAGGATGGCGATCGCATCGTTGGAAATCGGACGAAGGTGAAGGTAGCGAAAAATAAAGTCGCTCCACCTTTTCGTGAGTGCGAGTTTGACATCATGTACGGCGAAGGCATTTCGCGCGAGGGAGATCTACTCGACCTGGCAGTTGCCAATCGCGCTGTAGAGAAAAGCGGTGCATGGTTTTCTTACAAGGGCGAGCGTCTTGGTCAGGGCCGCGAAAATGCGAAACAGGTTTTGAAAGACAATCCTGAGATGCTCAAGAAGATTGAAAAGGAAGTGAAAGTGAAACTCGGTCTTCCAGTTCGCGAAGAGCCGGAACCCGTCAACGCAAAGGCAGCCGCTGGCGATAAGAAATAGTATCTAAGTGTCCGATATGCGTCTGTCTTGTCGTGATCGGACAGAGCGGGTTGCTATGGTCACATGAGACGTGAAAGCCTTGTGATCATATTGACCCGCTTTGTCACGTCACGACAAGCTAAAGCATATCGAACATTTGTGAGGCTCGGTGAGGAATGTTGTTCTTCGCCGAGCGCTTTGTTTGGTGCTTTACACTTCGCTGGTCTACACGGATAATCCGGCGCTGTAGCGGGCACTAGAAGTTAGTCATGACCTCAATCCTGATAAAGAATGGAACGCTGGTAACGATGGACGCGCAAGACTCCATCGTCCGTGGCGATCTGTTAATTGAAAATGATCGCATTGTTTCGGTCGCTGCGAGTGGAGCGCACGCTGATACCGTAATCGACGCAACTGACTGCGCTGTCTTACCCGGCTTCATTCAAACTCATATTCACCTGTGCCAGACACTCTTTAGAGGTTCAGCTGATGATCTAGCCCTTATCGACTGGTTAAAAAAGCGAGTGTGGCCCATGGAAGCAGCTCATTCTGCACGGTCGATCGCTGCTTCGGCTCGTTTGGGAATTGCGGAGTTGATCAAAGGTGGCACTACTTGCGCGCTTACGATGGAGACCGTAAATCACACGAGTGAAGTTTTTCGAGTCGTTCAAGAGAGTGGATTTCGGGCCACGGTCGGCAAGTGCATGATGGACAAAGGCGACGAAGTTCCAGAAGGCTTGCGCGAGGATACTCACGACTCCATCCAGGAATCGCTCGCTCTTTTGGAGCAATGGCATCTTCAGGAAAACGGTCGCTTGCGCTATTGTTTTGCTCCGCGATTTGCCGTGAGCTGCACACGCGAACTGCTCGAACAAGTTGGTCGCCTAGCACGAGAACGACGCGTGATGATTCACACGCATGCGTCGGAGAATCTGACGGAATGTAGCATCGTGGAAACTGAAACTGGGATGCGTAATATCGCTTACCTGGATCTAGTCGGTCTTACGGGTGCACATGTAGCACTCGCTCATTGTGTCCATCTCTCAGACGATGAAATTGAGACGCTTCTGAAAACCAAAACCAATGTAGTTCATTGTCCCTCGTCTAATCTGAAACTCGGATCTGGAATTGCTCCCATCGCACGGTTACTCGAAAAAGGAGTTTCATTGTCCTTGGGAGCTGACGGTGCAGCCTGCAATAACCGACTCGACATGTTTACCGAGATGCGTACTGCTGCGCTCTTACAGAAGGCAGTGCATGGACCTGAAGTCCTTCCGGCGAAACGAATGCTCCGAATGGCCACGATTGATGGGGCGAGAGCGTTGGGTTTAGACGCGGAGATTGGCAGTATCGAGGCTGGCAAGAAAGCAGACTTAGGTGTGATCAGTTTAAACGGATTGCACACGTCTCCGACACGGGATGACGTAGTGTCCGCGATTGTGTATTCAGCCCAGGCCGCCGACGTTCAGAGCGTTGTTATCGAAGGCCGAATTGTAATGGATGATCGTCGGCTTGAGACGTTGGACGAGACAAGGGTAATTGCTGAGGCGAATACGGAAACCGCGAACCTCTTAAGTCGTGCTGGCTTGTAGTAGATTTTGGTGCGGAAAAAGGCCGCGAAAAAAGCTGTGCCAGCTCGAAGGTAGCGACTGCGGGGGGCGCGATCGGCGGCCGAGCTGGCACTGGCGGGCACTATCAATTTTGAATTGGACGGCGTCTTTTCAACCTAGCTGATGTTTGGGCATCAGCTCCATCCGCAACGCCCCGAATTATACACCCGGCAAGGAATCAGTCAACGACTTTTTGTGACGAATCCGACAAATTATCCAAAGTCTGTTGCTTCACGTAAGAATCTACTCCAAAGTTGACAGTCATTTAGCTAACTCCCTATACTACGCCCTCTTTTTTCCCACTGGCCAGGTAGCTCAGTTGGTAGAGCGCGGCCCTGAAAAGGCCGGCGTCGGCGGTTCGATTCCGTCCCTGGCCACCAATCC
>DASYRR010000296.1:0-3409 GCA_036004125.1 Pyrinomonadaceae bacterium
TGTGATGAAAGTACTTAGTTTGTTCGCTTTGATAACAATCACCGCCGTATCGGCTCTGGCACAGGAGCCGCAACCGCCCCGCGAGTGGATCGATCCTGATACGGGACATCGGGTGATACGTCTTAGCGACGAACCCGGGAGCGCCAGTCTGTATTTTCACCAGAACGCCTATACGCCCGATGGTTCCAAGTTAATCATCACGACACCTACTGGACTTTCGACAATTAATCTACAGACTCGCGCGATTGAGAAGGTGGTCGAAGGACGAGTAAATGTCATTGTCACTGGCCGCAAGACTGGGAACATCTACTACGCCAAGGCGGGTGTGGTTTACGCGACCGATCTCAACACCAAGTCGACACGGGAAATAGCGAAACTGCCTCCGCGAACGTCTGTCTCGAGTGTCAATGCGGATGAAACACTGCTCGCCGGCATAATTGATGAGGGACCGCCACCGCCTGCCCCTGTACCTGGTGCGTCTCCGGCTCCACCGCGCGGGGATAACTATCCGGGCAAAGGCGACATGATGGAGCGTCGACTCGCCGAGCGTCGGCCACTGCAATTGATCACCGTTAGTACTAAGACAGGTGAAGTGAAGACGTTGTTGAAGGGCACCGACTGGTACAACCACATTCAGTTTTCGCCAACTGATCCGACGCTCCTGATGTTCTGTCATGAAGGTCCCTGGCACAAAGTTGATCGAACCTGGACCATCCGCACCGACGGCACGGCATTAACCCAGATCCATCGTCGTACCATGAATATGGAGATCGAGGGGCACGAGTTCTTCAGCGGCGATGGAAAAATGATCTGGTATGACTTGCAAACTCCGAAGAGTCAGGTCTTCTGGCTAGCTGGCTATGATGTTTCAAGTGGAGAACGGATTTGGTACCACCTTGAACGCAGCGAGTGGTCAGTTCATTTCAATGTGTCGCCAGACGGAACACTCTTCGCCGGTGATGGTGGTGGTCCCGACAGTGTCGCGGCGCCAGGCAATGGCCAATGGATCTATTTATTCCGTCCGGAGCTGGTTGCTGACAAGACGGATGGAGTTTGGCCGAATCCAAAACAGTTCGTAAAACCCGGTTATTTCAAGGCCGAGAAGCTTGTCAATCTTGCAAAACACAACTACCGCCTTGAACCAAATGTAACGTTCACTCCCGATCAGAAATGGATCATCTTCCGTTCAAACATGCTTGGCCCGACACATGTTTTCGCGGTGGAAGTTAAGAAAGCAACTTCCTAAAAACCTATCCACAGATTACTCGGATTACGCAGATTCTTTTTGTGTTGAGGAAGAGTTCTTGTCATGGTGTGTCAATGCTTGTCTTCGAATCTGCGGAATCTGCGGAATCTGCGTAAACTGTGGATGATGGTTTTGCTTGTTGTCCTGGTGAATTCTCCAGCGCTCGCACAGGCTTTGCGGTTTGACTTTGGCTCAGGGAAAGTTGCGGCAGGTTACAAACAGGTTCTCGCTGAGACCGTCTACAACAAACAACTCGGCTATGGTTTTGAGCCAGGCGCAAATAT
Source organism: Pyrinomonadaceae bacterium (assembly GCA_036004125.1). Lineage (GTDB taxonomy): Bacteria > Acidobacteriota > Blastocatellia > Pyrinomonadales > Pyrinomonadaceae > PSRF01. The sequence continues at coordinate 1,531 of DASYRR010000296.1, forward strand.
CTCATGTGTGAATCGAAACTCAGGGGACGATTTACGCACCGACCTCTGCTCAAGCGATAAACCGTTCTACTTTTCTGTAGCGCTGCCAGAAGGAAACTACCGAGTTAGCGTGATATTTGGCGACGCGACGCGGGAAACGGTGACGACAGTTAAGGCGGAACTTCGGCGGCTGATGATCGAGCGAGTCGTAACTGAACCGAGAAGATTTGTTACGCGCGCGTTCACTGTTAACGTCCGCACGCCAATCATTGCAGGTGTTGGCGAAGTCAAATTAAAGGATCGTGAAAAGACAACGGAAAGCTGGGCCTGGGATGAGAAGTTGACGCTCGAGTTCAATAACTCGCATCCGTCGGTTAACGCGATTGAAATCGTTCGCGCGGATAAGTTACCGACAATCTACCTGCTCGGCGACTCAACCGTCTGTGATCAACCCAGTGAGCCGTACAGCAGTTGGGGACAAATGCTGACACGGTTTTTCAATCCCGATGTCGTGGTTGCCAACAATGCTGAGTCAGGCGAATCGTTGCGCAGTTCGCTCGGCGCGCATCGTTTAGATAAGGTCGTCAGTACGATGAAGGCTGGTGACTATTTGTTAATTCAGTATGGCCATAACGATGAGAAGGAAAAAGGGGAAGGCGTCGGCGCTTTCACCACGTACAAAGCCGACTTGAAAAAGTTCGTTGACGCGGCGCGCGAGCGTGGCGCAGTTCCGGTTTTGATTACTCCTGTGCAACGCCGCACGTTTGATCCTCTCGGCAAGATTACAAATTCGCACGGAGATTATCCCGAGTCGGTCAGACAGCTCGCGCGAGAGGAGAAGGTTGCGTTAATCGACTTGCACGCAATGAGCACCAGATTTTATGAGGCGCTGGGGCCGGAGAAATCGAAGTTAGCATTTAAAGAAGGAGACGGAACTCATCATAACAACTACGGAAGTTATGAACTTGCGAAGTGTGTGGTCGAGGGAATTCGATCGGCAAAGCTAGGCATCGCGAAGCATTTGGTTAATGACGTCCGCGCGTTTGATCCGTCGCGGCCGGATTCATTGGAAAGTTTTAGTTTGCCACCGAGTCCAGTTGTGACTAGTACAAGACCGCTCGGAAGCTGACGCATTTGAAAGTAGCCCTTTAGTAGTAGCGTGGAAGAATTATGCGCCGTGTTGCTGGGACCGCAGGCGTCCTCGCCTGCTCGATTCCCTCCGCGTACCGGGATAGCACACAGCAGGCGAGGACGCCTGCGGTCCCAGCAACACGGCGCCCAATTCTTCCACGCTACTACTAAAGGAAATCGGTGCTGTTCGTAACATGTCACGCTTAAACAAATTGTGGCTGGCAACGATCACATTGCTGTCGTTGACTGTCGTAGCGCGAGGCAATGTAGTTTTGCCCGACGTGATCAGCAGCGGAATGGTGCTGCAACGCGATCAACGAGTCCCAATCTGGGGCAAAGCAGATCCCGGGGAAGCCATCACAGTTTCGTTTGGCGGACAGTCAAAGCGCACCACCGCCGACAGAGATGGCAAGTGGCTGGTTCGACTAAATCCGATGCGCGCAAACGCAACGCCGGCAACGATGACGGTCGAAGGCAAGAATAGACTCGAGATCAAAGACATACTGATTGGCGAGGTTTGGTTGGTTGCCGGTCAATCAAACATGCAGCGGCTTTTGAGTGAGACGGCAAATGGAGCTGCAGTGATCGCCGCAGCCAGTCATCCATTAATTCGTTTGTTCAACGTCAGCCGGCAAGTTGCTTTCAAACACGCAGCTCCGCCACTTGCAACCTGGGCTACCTGCACACCCGAGTCAGTAAAAGCGTTTTCTGCTGCCGGTTACTATTTCGCCGTCGAATTGCAAAAGGAGCTGAACGTTCCCATCGGAGT
>DASYRR010000297.1:0-18255 GCA_036004125.1 Pyrinomonadaceae bacterium
GTTAGTGTCGTCTGGCGCGATGAAGATCCCGATGGAAGTCGCGCACGTCTCCGCGGCGGTCTCGACGATCAATTCTTAATTCTCGCTTGTCGCGATTTATCTCGCGGGAATCAAGATGGACTTCTCGTCGATCCGCCCGCAGTTCCTGTCGGCTCGCGCCTTCTCGTCGATCCTCACGGTATTCCCGAATATCACCGCGACGATCAAGCACATCGCTGCGGATCTCTCGACGATCACCGCGAAGCTCACGAGTGTCGACGCGTATTTCTCGGCGGTCGGTTCGCAGTTCGCGACGCTCCCAGCGATCAATTCCGCGTTGTGCGGCGGCTATGCCACTGCAAACACAAATGGTCGCGACAAGCAGTGCCAAATTTCCCACTATTCTGATCTTCATTTAGCAATCCCTCCGTTTGAATCTTTCATTTCGTCAGGGTTCCCTGAAATCGGTTTTTTCGGAGAGAGACAACACTTCGACACCAAACGCAGTTTCGCTGCGCTGCAGTGGCAAGTGTTGATTAGTTAAGTTCAGCAACCCCTGCTGGAATATTTAGACGCCCGAGGTTGGTGAGAGGTTGAGATAAATTGTCCGATATGCGCCCGTCTTGTCGTTGAGTTTCAGCCCCAGGTAGTGAAGATGGCTGATTGACAAGACAGGCGCATATCGGACATCAATACTTCGCCACAGTGGGATCGACTTCGTTTGACCAACCGATTATCCCACCTTTGAGATTAATCAGCCTTCCGGTGAATCCAGATCGCTTCAGTGCATCGATGGCCCGAGCACTGCGTCCACCCATCTTGCAGTGCACGACAGTCTCACGGCCAGGATCAATCTCAGTCATGCGGACAAGAACCTGGCCCAGCGGGATATGGGTGGAGTTGGGTATTTTTGCAATTGCGACTTCATTATCTTCACGCACGTCGATGATTTGAATATCGTCTCCGTTGTCGAGACGTTGCTTTAATTCAGTAGAGGTAATCTCTTCCATTGTTGAACTCCGGTTTAGTTTTTATGAAGTATCCAATCAAGCCACATCGTTGGCAAGCGCACCTCCTTTGGAATGCGGGGACTTGTCACCGCTTTGGTACAGCGAGTCTCGGAAAAAATCGATCTTCTACTTTAGTGCAAAGGCCCTCGAAGTCTGCGTTACTGAACGTTTCGCATTATCAAAGCGGTAATCCCGACCAGTCGGGACAATCCAAGGAGGCGTCTGCGGTTCAGGAACACGGGTAGGTTACGCTAAACTCTGAGCAGCAAATCGTCTATAGGAAGGCCCAATCATGCGATTCGAGTTTTACAGCGAAGCCCTCGATGACGTCCCCAAACTATCAGTGGATGGCACCGTTTCAAACAGTATTCACTTCTCGCACTGGCAGGATAACGAAACTCCGGCCGAGCTTAGGGCGGATACATCAACGGAGATCGCGCTTAACCTGGTTACTTCACCAAACCAAAAAGAGCTAACTAAGAACATCGACTTAATAACCAACAATCACTTCGATACCGATGGCATGCTTTCAGTGTGGACTGTGATGACCGGTGACCGTGCTGCCCAGTATAGCGAGGTACTGATTGCGGCAGCTGAGGCTGGCGATTTCTCTGAGTATTCGGGTGCCGACGGCGTTCGCATTAGCTTGGCGATCCAGGGATCGGACCAGGTAATTCCCGATGATGCTACTGGATCACCACTAGCTCGATTATTGGCGGGGGAAGACGTAAACGACGACGCACGTTGTTATGAATTGATCATGCCCGAAGTAGAACGCTTGCTAACCAACATCAACGACTATGAACCTCTGTGGCTTGAAGGTTGGAAAAAAATTATTGACGCGCTCGAGAGTTTTGATCGTGGATCGTCAAAGGTGAACGAGCTGGCGGATTCCAAAATTTCGTTAATTACACTAGCACCAGACATCTTTAGTGGCGAAGGTTTCAACCCCACGAGACATTCGGCGCCTTACACAGCGATCTCGAAGTTTGCTCACGGCGAATTATTCGTGATCGGAATACCGACCAGGGATGGATGGTTCTACCGCATCGACTATCCATATTACTCCTGGGCCGAAACAGTCGTACGCCCACAGATTGAACGGCGCGATCTGACGGGAGTCTTGAAGAGCTTGAATGAAAGGGATGGCAATAAGAACGGTCTCTGGCAAACCGACGCGCGCGAAATGACTTCGGCGGCCAAATTCCTTGACGCACAAAAGAGGCAGGCACCATCAAGTTTGGAGCCCGACGTCGTGGCAGCAACGTTCGCCAGTGCATCGTCGAAGGCGATGGGTTCGAGTACGTGATCTGGTGCACGACGTAATCATCATTGGTGCTGGGCCTGCGGGGCTCTCGGCTGCATCCTGGTGCGACGAGCTGGGTCTCGATACGCTGCTGCTCGAACAAGCGGAACAAGTCGGTGGTCAGCTTCATAGCATCTTCAATCCGATTCGTAACTATCTCGGCTGCGACGCTCAAGATGGCCAGGAACTTCTTCAGGCTTTCACTCGCAATTTGGAAAAAGCTGAGTTTGATCAGTGGACTCAAACTTCTGTTGAATCGGTCAACCTCCGTGCTAAGACCATATCACTGCTGAGCGGCGAGCAACTGCAGGCAATCGCTATCATTATTGCCGCAGGTGTGCGGCGACGAGAGTTAGGTGTTGACGGCGAAAAGCAGTTTATCGGCAAGGGCATCATTGAATCGGGTTCGCGCGACAAACAGTTGTTTGCTGGTAGAGATGTATGCGTCGTGGGCGGCGGCGACGCAGCAGCCGAGAATGCATTGTTGCTTGCGGAAGTTTGCCCGACAGTGACGCTGGTCCATCGCGGCAAAAGACTGCGAGCGCGCAGAGAATTCACTGAACAACTGCATGCGAATCACTGCATCACAGTTTTCACCGAGTCGGTGGTGACGCGGATAATCGGTGATGATGAGGTGCAAGCGGTAGAGATTCTCAGGAAGGATGGATTGAAGCCTTTTCAACTTGCAGTTCGCGGTGTGCTCATTCGAATTGGCGTTGAACCGAATACAGAACTGTTTCGGGAGCAACTCGAACTGGATGAGCAAGGCTACATCGGAGTAAACAGAGATCAGGAAACAAACCTGAAGCTGGTTTTTGCTATTGGTGATATTTCTAATCCGCTGTCGCCAACTATTAGCAGCGCCGTCGGCGCGGGTGCTACAGCGGCCAAGGTTATAGCCTCGCGATTAACCCGGGGGACCCGCTGATTTATATGAGCGAGACCGAGGATTTTTATACCGAGGCGCACATTGCCGCTTATCCGGTTGAGTACATCGCGGGAATCGATCTCTACAACGCTGGCGAGTTTCACGCGGCCCACGATGTGTGGGAAGAGCGTTGGATGGGTGAGGTCGGTCCAGAGGAAAAACTGTTCTTGCAGGCGATGATTCAATCAGCTGTCGCTTTTCATCACCTGGATATTGGCCGACCAGGTGCGAGCAGGCAGATGTACCAAAGAGCCAAAGAAAAGTTTGCGCGACTAGGCAAGAGCGTTTTTATGTCGTTGGATCTCGACGAGTATCAATCACAACTCGACACAGCCCTGTCGTGGTTGTTGAGTGTTCCAGATCCGCGCGAGTTTCCGATACCGGAGATCAGACATCCAAAGATACGACTCCTGGCGGAGATCGGCGAATTTGATTAGCTCTTTCTGGGAGGGCAGGCGCCTCGCCTGCTGCCGTGTAGCGACGCAGGAACCTGAATTCAATCGGACGTGTAGAGTGGCAACGCTGGCAGGCGAGGACGCCTGCGGTCCCAGCACCAAGCCGCCTAATTGATTGAAGCGGGTTACTAAAGGGAAGCAGTGAAAAATTGGGTCGATGGGATTAGGCTAGTACTGCTGGCCATGTGGCTGGGAGCTGCGCTCTTCTTTGGTGCGGTAGTGGCACCGGCCGCCTTTTCGGTGCTGAGATCTTTTGACCTGCCAAATGCCAGTGAAATTGCTGGTTCCATAGTTACGCGATCTCTTTCCGTTGTAAACATCGCAGGATTTGTTTTGGGTTTGTTCCTTTTATTGACCCTGTTAGCGAGGCGTTCACAAGGTCGGACTTCATTTCTCGTGGAGAGCGTTTGTATTGTACTCATTGTTCTGGGAACGGGCGTCGGTCATTGGGTAATCGCCGCAAGGATGCGTGCGCTGCGAGCTGCAATGGTTCTGCCGATAGACCAGATCCGGCCTGATGATCCGCGGCGAATCACTTTCAACAACCTCCATGGTTATTCGGTGAATACGCTCGGCCTTGTTATGATTGCGGCCCTGATAACGATTGTGCTGATCTCCAGGTGCAGTAACCCGACTGTCAAGGAGGGCTGATCGGGCCTCGATGATTTAGAGGAGAGCCCTCCTCGACAGCCAGGCTACTGCACCGGGCTACTGCACCTGGGCTAATTCCAAGGGTAAGGATTGAATACTGCGTTGGAGATAATCGAAGACATTGACGCTTGGCGAACACGCTACAACGCCTGGCAGAAATCCGGAGCCAGCCGAACCGAGGCTGACTATCCGTTAGTCACAAATCGGCGAGCACCCTTTACACCTGCGCGCCGTGCGCTACCCATGCTCAATCTGGCGTTGATTTCATCTGCAGGAGCATACATCGATGGCACCCCAGAATTTGTCGCCGAGGATTTGAGTTTTAGAGAGATTCCCATTGACGTCGAGTCGTCAGATCTTCGTTTTGTTCCGCGCGGTTATGATCCAGCTGCGGTTATGCAGGATCCAAATTCGCAGTTGCCCATCGAGCGACTACTCGAGTTTGAAAGGAATGGCATCATTGGCCAACTCAACGGAGCGTTTTGGAGTTTCTCGGGCTTCATTCCGTCAGCTGCCTCAGTTGCAGAGGAATTGGCCCCGAAGTTGGTGGAGCGTCTGCGACGTTATGAGGTTCAGGCGGCACTGTTGATTCCAGCTTCTCGACTATGTCATCAATCGATCGGCTTGGTGGCACGAGCAATCGAAGCGTCCGGCGTTCCAACGATGACCCTGGCAGTTATAAAGGAAGTAGTGGAAAGTGTACGACCACCACGTGTTGCACTCTACGACGGTGAATTGGGGAGCGTTGCCGGCAAGCCAAACTTTCCCGAGCATCAACGCCGCGTGTTAGATGAATCGCTTCGTTTAATCGAACCCATGGATCAACCAGGAATTCGGAAACTCGTGGTCGAGTTGGAAAGCCAGGTCGAAAAGGAGCGCGGCGAGCGCTAATCGATTGCCTTTAGTAGCTACTAAGTGGAACTTGATCGCGCATGCTGGGACCGCAGGCGTCCGCGCCTGCCCGGTTGGCTAACGAATCCCTAGATTAACTCGACTCCTCATGTCACTCATAAAAAGAATCGCGCTGGTCATCGCTGTCCTGATCCTCGCCTCAGTTGCGTATCTCCTGCTCGCTCCCGTACCAATCTCGCCCCTCGCCTGGACACCACCAATTGCACCAACGCTAACTGGTCAATATGCGCAGAACACTCTCCTCGGTCGAGTGCAACGACTTTCTCTGGGAGACGGCCATAACCCCGAAGACGTCGCAATCGATTCCGAAGGTCGCATCTATGCCGGCTTTGAAGACGGTCGTATCGTTCAACTTCGAGCGAATGAAACTGGACCGCGTGTCTTTGCGAACACACAGGGTCGTCCATTGGGACTTGCGTTCGATCAAAGCGGAAACTTGATCGTTGCCGATGCAATCAGAGGATTGTTGTCTATCAACAAAAGTGGCGCAATAAAGATTCTGGTAAATGGAACTGACGGTGCAGAGTTTGGTTGCTTGAACGACGTAGACGTGGCGATGGATGGCACGATCTATTTCACGGAAGCATCATCCAAGTATCCGATGTCGAAATTCTCTAGCGACATTCTTGAGCATGGGCCGAATGGTCGTCTGCTCGCCTACGATCCAAAAACGCAACAGACACGGACGGTCTTAAACGGGATCTACTTTGCGAACGGTGTTGCCCTAAGTCCGGACCAGTCGTTTGTGCTGGTTGCGGAAACTGGAACGTATCGCGTGCTTCGCGTATGGTTGACCGGTCCAAAACAACGCCAGTCAGATATCTTCATTGACAATTTGCCAGGCTTTCCGGACGGCATCTCATCAAACGGTAAAGACAAATTCTGGCTCGCGCTGGTTACGCCGCGAGACGAGTTGTTTGATACAAAACTGCTACCACATCCATTCTTGCGAAAGGTCGTCTTTCGTCTACCTAAGTTCTTTCAGCCAGCGCCTAAGCGCTATTCCTTCGTCCTGGGTCTCGATGCTAATGGAAGAGTTGTCTACAATCTCCAAAACGGTGCACCTGACTGCTACGCTGAGATTGCGAATGTAGTCGAGCGAGAAGGGGCGCTGTATTTTGGGAGTATCGGCGAGAGCACCGTCGGAAAGTTCTCTCTACGATAACAGCCACGGATTTTACTGATTTTCAGTGATCAGAATCGAAGCACGCCTGATCCGCGATCTGGCGGATGTTTTGATGTTTTGATGTTTTGATGGTTACCAAATACTCACTTGTATATCTCAGTATCATGCGGCGGTTCGCCTCACACCTCAGAATTCCAAGTAATCCGTTATAAATTTTGCCCCGGTGTTTAGCATGTATCCATCGACTCGCCCACGCCCTTTTGTCGACTTCCAAGCTAAATCATCTAAACCCTTCTTTTAAAGGGCTTAAGTCACTCATGCTCCAACCTTTGGATACGCGGCACGCGTGTTGTTATTAGAAAGTACCGAATAGAAACTTAAAACAGAGTTCGGTCGCCCCCGATGCTGACCAAAACTCCCCCAACTTTTGGAGCATACGACATGATTAACCTGTTATCAGCGGCAACCTCTATACCTCAACACCTTTTCAAAACTACGGATCTCGTTGCCAGCTTGATGCATAAGCTCTCGCCAGAACTTATTAACTCAATTAATTCGCTCGGGGTTGATCAGCGCTACTCAACTCTCGAAAACTATCCCGACTTTCTCTGCGGTAAACCAAAACACGCGACCAACTCCACTACTCAACTCGGAGTCGACGCAACAAAGCGCTGTATCCAGGAATGGGGTGGCGACGCGTCCCGAATTGGTTTGCTGGTTGCAGCAACAAACACCCCCGACCAGATGTTGCCGTGTTTAGCGTCAGAAGTGATGGGCAAGACGCACGGGTTGCTCTCACGACACCTACGAACTGTAAGCATGCAAGCGCAAGGTTGTTCTGTTTTGCTTAAATCGATCGAAGTAGCTCAGTGGTACCTGGCAGCAAATCCCGGAAAGCTGGCAATCGTGGTAATGGCAGAATCACACACACCGTACGTTGCCCCACTTTTGCGGGATGAGTATTTAGGTTTCCGTGAAATCCTTAGATTGAGGAAGGAGCAGAAGCTTGATCCCGACCAATTCGAACAACAAAGGTTGGATACCACCTTCGTAATCCAATCTATGCTATTCGGGGACGGCGCAGTGGCTTTGCTCGTTGGAACGGAAGAAGGAAAGCCATCGTTCGGACCAATCTCCCACCTAACCAACGACGACCCAGGTGACATGAACCTGTTGACCATGGTTAGAAGCAGCTCACATCCACTCCTGGCAGGACGCCCACAATATTTCATGAAACCCAGCGTACCTTCACGCGGCGCGCATTACGCAGTGACGACTGTCAAGAATGTTCTGCAACACCCGGATTCCCCGGTTAGCGATCTCGATCAAGTTGACGATTGCTTAATACATACCGGCAGCAAGAAGATCCTTGACGGCGTTTGTTCCCAACTTGACCTGTGTCCAGACTCATCTAAAGTCCTCGGGTCGTACGAAGTCCTACAACGCTATGGAAACCTGTCGAGTGCCTCGACTGGATTCATGTTGGCCGAAAAAGATGACTGGACAGGGCCGACGATGGTGGTTGGATTTGGAGTTGGGTTCGCAGCGAGCGCGGGAATAATGAACTTCAACTAAAGAAGATCTTTGGTCTTTGGGCCTTTGTTAACTGACCGGCACTTCAGTATCGCGTGTTGATAACGCGGTGAGTGTTGATCCTACCTGCGTAAAGTCAAACGGTTTCCCAATTATTCCGTCAACGAGACCTTCCTCACCTGCGGGAGGCGCGGTTGTGGGACCGTAACCAGTAACCATCACAATCCTGATTTCTGGCCAGTGTCTGCGAATTTCACGGGCGGTCTCCCAACCGTCCATTTCCGGCATGGCCAAATCGGTGAACACTAAATCGAAGTTGCCGCTACGCAGTTTGTCAATCGCCTGGTGTCCACTTTCCGCAACCTCGACTTTATGCGCAACTGCCATCAACATCTCGGCGAGCGTTTCTCTCACCGACGCTTCATCATCTACGACCAGGATTTTGAGCGTTTGCACTTCATCAAATACTTCGTTTACATCGCTAGCAAAGGACTCTGGCACCACGGCCGGCAGATCGATCGTAAATGTGGTCCCATTACCTGGTTCCGACGCAACTCTGATCGATCCTTCGTGTCGCTCGATAATGCTGTAACTTACTGATAAACCGAGGCCGGTACCGTGTGCACCCTTGGTTGAGAAAAACGGCTCAAAGATCTTTTGTCGAATCTCCTCCGGCATTCCGGTGCCGTTGTCACTGAATTCGAGCTGCAACCTGTTGTCGTGGCGACGGCACGTGATGGTTAGCCTGCCTCCTCGCGGCATTGCATCAACGGCGTTAACGATGAGATTGACAAAAACCTCTCGCAATTCTGACGCACTTCCGAATGCGTTTATATTGTTCTCAGCCTCTAGACTGACCTCGTATTCGAGTCCACGCAGTCGAGCTTCGTTTTCCCAGCGCGTTCGGGTGATCTCCACCGCGTCGTGAAGCAGGTTTCGGACGTCGAGCATCTCAAACTCTTTTACCGGAGACTTCCTGGCAAAGGTCTGGATTCTTCGAACTGTTGCGGCTGCGTCTTCAGCCGCAGTCTGAATAATGTCGAGATTGCGGACGAGCGCCTCATCGTGTACTTGTCGGCGCAACAATTGAGCACGACCGAGAATCGCTGCGAGTGAATTGTTGAAATCATGTGCGACCCCCGATGCCAATTGTCCCAGGGCACGTAGTTTGTCTGCACGCGCAGCGCGTTCACGCTCTTCTTTCTGTTCAGTTATGTCCCTGGCAATTCCCAACACACCGGTTGTCTTGCCTTCGACTACTAGTGGTGAGTTGTCGACGCGAGCATGACGCAGGCTGCCGTCATGTGCGAAGTAGCGCATCTCATACGTTTGCGGCGCTCCATTCAAAGCGGCATCAAGTTTCTCACGGACTAACTCGCGGTCACCTTCATAGACCATGTCGAGGAGGGAGCGTCCAATGAAGTCGTTGAGTTTGAATCCAAGTCCCTTCAGGGTCGCACTGTTGCACCACTTGAAACAGCCGCTGGTATCGACTGCATAGATCGACTCTCGGGCACTTTCTAAGATGTTTGTCAGCAACGACTGGTGTTCGCGGGCAACGGCCTGTACTTTGCGCAACTCGGAAAGGTCGCGCGCGGTGCAAACGACGGCGATGGCCTTATTCGTGGTGTCGATGACCGGTTCAATCGTCACCAGTAGCGGACGCTTCAATCGGGTGGGCGTTATTTCGATGGTGACGCTGCAACAGTCTTCGATGGCCTTTTCAACAACGCAGGTTTCACTTCCTTCGCTGGTACTGAGGATGTCGCAACACTTCCGGCCAAGCAGCGCTCTCGGATGCAATGCCTCCATCGCCGCGCCCGCTCGATTCACGCGCTTCAATTCTCCCTCGCGATCGAAAATGAAGATGCCATCCGACATGGCATCAAAGGTCGTTTCCCATTCGGTTTTTCCGCGCGCCACCATCTCAAACAACTCGGCCTGGGCGATGCCAATTGCCAATCTTTCAGCGAGAGCTTCTACGAGCGCCAACTCATCCTCGGTCCAATAGCGAACTCTGTCCGTTTGATGAATACACAACACGCCGCGGAATTGCCCCTTCACGATCAATGGATAATTGATTTGTGACCGCATGCCGAAACGTTGTGCATGCTCTCTAACAAAGGAACTCAGTTCTGCAGGGCTAGCCGCATAGTTAAGGGCATCGTTGATGATTAAGGGCTGACTCGAGGTCACCAGATACCGGCCGATCGGATCGTCGTAGTTGACTTCAATGTGCTTGATACTGCTGACGCCAGCCGCGAGGTACTCATGCTCCAGCGTTGAACTTACTCCTTCGTTGTTGTAGAGGAAGAGATGAACTCTCGATGCCTCAAGCGCTCCGCCAAGTTCACGTGTTGCAGTACTCAGAACCTCTGGCAGCCTTAACGATCCCCGTATTGCCATTGTCAGGCGATTGACGAGTGCTTCGCGCATCGACGTTGCCTCGGCCTTCTGGTAAAGCTCTGCTTGCCTGATCGCGATTCCGGTTTGATCTGCGACCGCTTTGGCCAAAGCGATGTCTGATTCGCTCCAGTGACGGAATTCCCTCGTTGTCGAAAGCGCAAACGCAGCAGTTACATGTTCACCAACGCGAATTGCTACGTACATGATCGACTTTACATTCGCCTTCGACAGAGTGCTGTTGTAGAAGTCGGCTATTCGCTTTTCCTGCGACGCATTGTCGAAGGGCAAAACACCGGTTTCGTCGAGTGCGGCTATTAAGGCCTGCAAGTGACTCAACGCAAAATCAGAACCTGCTGGTAACACACCCTCAACGTGATATTCCGCGACGTTTGTGGCGCATTTCGCGTGATCGTCTCTGATAAAGAGGGAGCAACGATCGACGTTCAGATATGACCCTAATTCTCTTACGGCGGTTTGGAAGACTTCCTGGCTTTCGAGCGAACAACGAATGGCTTGTGAGATTCGATGAGTCATAGCCTCACGCTGTGCCTGTTGCGCCAGGGCCTCTTCCGCGTGACGGCGTTCACTGATGTCTACGCCGACGCCAGCGACAAACTTGTTGCCGGCAGAGTCGGTCGTCGGAAACTTAAAGACGCGCCAATGGTGCAGCGTCCCATCCTCAGTAGGAACCGTTTCGACAACCTCTTCAGGTAGCCCTGAGTTGAGAATCTTGAGATCGTGTTCGTGCGTTTCCTGAGCCAGAGCACGAGGTAGCCAATCGAAACTCTTTCTCCCTTGCAGAAAACTCAGCTTTCGACCAAATAGACGCTCAAATGGTTTATTGACGTAAACATAACGCCCTTCGGTGTCTTTCATGAACGCCACTGCCGGGCTGTTGTCCATGAAACTATTGAAGAATGCCTGGGTGGCTCGCAACTCTTCTTCGGACCGTTTACGCTCGGTGAGGTCGCGTCCGATGCCCTGTACACCAACAGGCTTGCCATCACGAAGAATTATCCTCGTACTTACTTCGAGCCGCACACGGCGTTTATCTTTGGTGATAATGTCAAGTTCATAAACGGTAGAGACGTTCTCGGATGCCTTGTGGGCGATCATTTCTCGCGCCAGGCTCAAGTACTCGGGCGCAATAACGTCGGCAACGTTCATCAGTGCGGCTGCTTCCCTTGAATAGCCAGTTATCCGTTCTCCACTTCCGTTTAGCGAAGTAAAATTGCCTGCGAGGTCGTGCGTATAGATGATGTCGGTGGCATTCTCAAACAACTCACGGTAACGCTCTTCACTATCTTTTAATGCTTCGCGAGCGCGCTTCTGTTCTGTAACATCACGGAGCACTGCCTGGACCGATGATTTACCGCCATAGTTGAACGGAATCCCAGTAACTTCTACATCAATCAACTCGCCGTCCAGACGCACGCATCGCTGCTCTGTCAAAGGTGATGGAGTTTGCAAACGCAAGATGTCGTCGACTCGCTCCTGAACCTTGGCGTGGCTTTCGGGATCCACGACGTCGAGAATGGGTCTACCGATTAACTCTTCAGGGCTGGACGCTCCCCAAAGGTTCGTTGCGGCTGGATTAACGTAGGTGAACTTGCCTTCGCTGTAGACCACAATCGCCTGCGGCGAAGACTCCACCAGTTTTCGATACCGTTCTTCACTCTCTTTAAGTGCTTGTTCCGCAGTCTTCTGATCGGTTATGTCTCGAACTACACCACGGACGCCAATTTGATTACCGCGACGATCCGTTTCTACCGTGATCATCCCTTCGAGATAACGTAAGTCACCCTGTGCATCTGGTAGCAAATAAGTTGATCGCAAAGCGGTATTTCCGCTTTGCGTCCGCGTTTGCTCAATATCGTTGACTGCAGATGCGTCACCGACTAACTCGCTCAAATGCTTGCCAATCAATTCAGTCACCGAACGACCAAAAAAACGCGCTCCGGCAAGATTGATGCTGGTGATGAACCCATTCATGTCCCTGGTGTAGATGATGTCGGCCGCTTGCTCCACAATCTCGCGGTAGTGCTTTTCGATTCTGTGTCGCTCAACCAGTCGTGCCACCTTCACCAGCAGTTCATCATTTTTGAATGGGAGCTCGAGATAATCGTCAGCGCCCGCATGCAATCCCAGTAGACCATCGTTTTCTGAGCGCTTGTTCCCGCTGATCAGCAAGATGGGAACGTTCGTGGTGCGCTCGTCATCCTTCAATCGACGGCACAGTTCCAGACCGTCAACAACAGGCATGACGACGTCGCTGATTACTACATCTGGTTCGAAGCACGCAGCTATCGCCAGGCCTTCCTCGCCGTTAGCGGCCCCGGAAACCTCATAACCTTCGTAGGTCAGAAGTTCGACCAGTAGGTCAAGCACCTTGTCGTCGTCATCGACAATCAGGACTCGGCCTCGGTCGGAGGAGATGGTGTTCATCTAATCTGTGTTCGAACGTTCTGAAGAATCTTAAGGTAACTACTCCGGAGTCTTTATTGCGCGGGAGTTTGGGACACACTGAGCGCACACACGCCAAGCGCGTCGGCCTCGGAGTATAACAATTTTGGCAATCGTTTGTCACTGTATTGTTTTCTATGGTTTACGAGGATTTTGCCAGGCGAAGTGGGCCTGCTTTTGGGGTCAGGTTTGACCTTGAGAAATGAGCCTTGCCTCAAAAGTCGGGTTGTCGTTGAACTTCGGCCTTTGCCGCCCGTTGTGAGGATGGGAATTCCCCTTCCAGAAGTCGTGGCTGATGGCTTTGGGCTAAGCCCTCCACGTTATCAACTATTCAAAATTAGAAGGCACAGCCCATCCTCACCACGGGCAGCAAAGCCGAAGACTCAGCCCTTTGGACCAATTGGGAAGGCAGTATTACTGGCTGCGCTTGCGGTTCTCTGGTCCAGTTGTCTTTGCAAAATAACCAGACCGGTAATTGAGTTTGAGGTTTTGCTGTTTGAGGGCAGGGTTGACTACCTGGATTTCGATACGTCGATATGACCCGTCTCGGGCTTTGTTTGAGGGTGAATAGGCAACCAGGTACTGTTCACGCAAGTCCCTTTGAATTTGGACGAAGGCGTCGCGCAGGTCCCGTTCGTGTTTGGGGAAATAAGCCCGCCCGCCGGTTTGCTCAGCAATCTTTCGCAGCGAACTTTCGTCAACCTCGCCGTAGTATCGATCGCCGATGCCAATCGCATAGAGGAGTGCGTCTGCTTTCTGCGATCGTTCAATTGCTTCGTGCATCTTCATGTGACTGCTGGTGTCTTCACCGTCAGTCAAGAGAATGATTGCCCGGCGAGTATGTTCAGCAGAGGTACTCATCAACTCTTCACAGGTTGCCCAGACCGCGTCCCAGATTGCCGTAGAACCGGCTAAACTTTGGTTGGTTCCAGAAATTGGCGGAGTCCCATTAACGACCACACCTCCACCCACGTAGCCGGAAGGTGGTACAAACTCGACACGATCAATTGCTCGTCTCAGTCTTTCGATACTGCCTGTGAATCCTTGTTCGAGAGTAGTGTCACCTGTAAATGACAAGATTGCTGCTTCGTCTTTTTGCGCTCTCAGTACATCCTCGAGAAAGGCACGTGCTGCCACCTTCTCGTCAGGAAGTGTTCGCTCCTCCGAAATGCTGGTATCTATCAAAATCGCAATTGAAAGTGGCAGGTCGATATTCTGTTGAAATGTGAAGATGTCCTGTAGCTGACCGTCTTCCAAAACGCGGATGTCTTCAGCCTTGAGCGTTGAAATAAATCTTTTGTTTTTGTCGGCGGCGGTAAAAAAGAGATTAGTCAGATTGGTCTCAACCTTGACGACTTCATCGGAATCCTGAGGCACTTCTTCGCGCGCCCGGGGTGTTGGCGACGGGGACGGAAGCGCGTCGGCAACTCGACTGCTGCTGCCAGAGTTCTGAGCAAACAAGGTGTGACCAGCTGCCCCACCCACGATCAGCAGTGAAATGAGCAGAAACAACAGGGGACGTCTGGACTCTCGTTGATGCTTCATTAACTTCACACTTATCCATCTATGGCGCATCGGAAATTGCTTTGTAACCGCGTTTCGTTCTCACTTTGAGGTCTCCTCGACCCTGCGCCAGTTTGACGTCGATCTTTCGGAACGTGCCGTCATAGTTCTTGTTGGCGGGGTTATAGGTGACCAAATACTGAGCGCGCAATTCCTTCGAAATCTTGCTGAAAGAACGTTCGAGTGAAAGCATGTCGCCAGTGAAAAATGCGATCCCGCCCGTCTCTTCCGCGATTGATTGCAGGACGCGATCACCTTCATTGAGCACCTGACCAGCTTCGACACCGGGGACCGTGCTCAAGAACCCGGCCTTGGTTGAGATGGTGAAGACGGTGGTCTCGGTTCGTTGCGCGATGTCGATCGCATCTCGCATATTGGCCCGACTGTAGGTGTCGCCTCCGTCGGTTACGAGCACCAGAACGCGACGACCCGGCGCTGATCTCATCTTTTCATCGCAAAACTGCCACACTGCATCGTAAAGCGCGGTGTGGGTGCCAGTTTGCTTGGTGGCATATACCGCCTTATCCAAGAGATCGAGTTTGTCGGTGAAGTCCTGGCGCAACTTCACTTCATCGTCAAACGTGCCAAACAACACCCGGTCTTTGCGAGGTTTCACTACCGTCTGAATGAAGTTCATGGCCGACTCTTGCTGGAACTTCAGTTTGCCTGCCGTCGACGCTGAGGTGTCAATCAACACACCGATGTAAAGTGGCGTTAGTTGCGAGATGTCGTCAGAAAACGTTTCGATCTGTTGGGGAACTTTATCCTCAAGGATGATGAAGTCTTCTTTCGTCAATCCAGGTACGAATGAGCCTTTCTTATCCGTAACTGTGATTGGAAGCCGAACGCGCCGGATGTTAGTAATGATTGATTGACTATCATCGGTCGCCGGGGTCGGACTCGGAGAAGGTTTTGGCCTCTGCGCGTTTCCAGTGATTGCCACGACTGCCAAGATCGCGATCATCGACAACCTTTTGAATACAAAACGTGCTAAAGCAAATAGCATAGTGTCTGGATTATAGTTCAGGCGATCTTTGGAGTCTGCTGGATGCCGCGAATTCGATGCTTTCAAGTGCAAACCTGTTGCCCTTTCTACTAAGTGTTATGCGAAGGATCGAGAATTAGAAAACGCTGCGAGGCATGATATTGGGCCTATTACAGCCTCATAGTTCAATTTTCCGGGCGGGTGATACAATGCGCAGGATCCTGACCTTGGCCTGACTCGTCGCGCACATATTCAATCTGATGCCCGACAAATCAAACAAGCCCCATTTAGGCACTCACGATTCGCTACCCGAATACATTGCTCATTATCGCATCTTGCAGAGGTTGGGCAAGGGCGGGATGGGGGAAGTATTCCTCGGGGAGGACACCAAACAACATAACCGCAAGGTAGCCCTTAAAGTGCTGCCTTCCGGTCTCCTGAAAGATGAAGGGCGACTGCGACGTTTCAGACAGGAAGCACGCGCAATATTGGCCCTCAATCATCCAAACATTCTAACCATCTACGAAATTGGTGAATCAAGCGAAAGTAACTACATCGCGACTGAATTCATCGAAGGCGAGACCCTGCGTCATCATCTCTGGCGCCAACGATTGACAGTTGATGAAGCACTGGGAATAGGAATTCAGGTCGCAATGGCGCTGGAGGCAGCTCACGCCGAAGGAATCGTACATCGTGATATCAAACCCGAGAACATCATGTTGCGGGAAGATCGATTTGTTCGCGATCGATTTGTGAAGGTACTCGACTTTGGTCTGGCAAAGCTCACTGAACGCAACGCGCCGGCATCGGATCCGGAGGCAGTAACGATTCCGATCTCAGAAACTAGTCCAGGTGCTGTTATTGGCACAAACGGTTACATGTCGCCGGAGCAGGCCGCGGGCGAGACCATCGATGCGCGCTCAGACATCTTTAGTTTGGGAGTGGTTCTCTATGAGCTGGTCGCCGGCGAACAACCTTTCAAAGGCCGAACCGACAGCCATACCAGAGTATCAATTCTCGATCACGAACCAACGCCATTATTGCAGCACTCTGCAGAGATTCCCCGTCAACTCGAGCGCATAGTTTCAAAGGCGCTGGCTAAGGATCGAGGCAAGCGATATCAAACGATCACCGATCTCAAGCTTGACTTGGAACAGCTCCGCGATGAGCTTCAAGTTTCTGAGACCACGGTCTCGGAACGACCCTCTCCGCCTCAACTGGCTGAAACGATAAGGATCTCGTCACCGCCCACTCAAAAACGATCGCAGGTTGAAACCCTGGCCGATCCGTCACCCCACCATAGTTCAATCCATGAAAACAAAACCAGCCCTCTTAAGACGGTGGCAATCTATTCATCTCTTGCAGTGTTGGCGGTGTCATTGTTTGTGGGTCTGTACTGGTGGCGATTCTCGCCAGCGCCAATTAGTTCGGTGGCGATTCTACCTTTCGCAAATCAGAGCAATGATCCGAACGCCGAGTATCTATCAGACGGTCTAACCGAAAGCATTACCAACAGTCTTTCGCAGTTACGGGGATTGAAGGTCATGTCGCGCAACGCAGCCTTTCGCTTCAAAAACATGAATCAGGATCCGCAAGAGGCTGGTCGAAGTCTTAATGTGGGAGCTGTGTTAACAGGGCGACTAGTGAGATTTGGTGATCAAGTAGTTATCAAGACTGAGTTAATCAAGGTTGCCGATGGTTCTCAGCTTTGGGGTGCTGAGTATAAAAGCGCACTCGCAGACATTCTGTCTGTTCAAGACGAAGTATCACATAAGATCTCAGAGAATCTCCGCGTGCGCTTAACGGGCGATGATGAACAAAAACTCGCCAAACGTTACAGCAACGACGGCGAGGCCTACCAGCTATATCTCAAAGGCCGATATTTCTGGAACAAACGAAATGAAGAAGGGTTTCGCAATAGCATTGACTATTTCAAACGTGCGGAAGAAAGGGACCCGACATTTGGTTTAGCTTTTTCCGGTCTCGCCGATTCGTACGCACTCCTGTGTGATATCGGTGTCGTGGCGCCGGTGGATGAAATGCCCAAGGCTAAAGCGGCAGCCCAAAAAGCGGTCGATGCCGATCCCAGCCTGGCCGAAGCGTTTACGTCGCGAGCATTTGTGAAGCTTTCTTACGATTGGAACTGGCTCGGCGCGGAAGACGATTTTCAGCAGGCACTCAAATTGAATCCAAAGTATCCCACTGCGCACCAGTGGTATGCCTCGTACCTGATGCAGATGGGAAAGTTCACGCGCGCGAAGACTGAGTTGGAAGAGGCTCACAATCTCGACCCCCTTTCGCCAATCATCAGCTCGAACACTGGACTTTATTCTTACTACGAACACAATTATGACGACGCGATTGCCAAGTACAAGTTAACGCTTCAAACCGATCCTGATTTCTGGGTGGCGCAACACTATCTCGGTCTGGCGTATGTACAAAAGGGCATGATCAACGAAGCGATTGCGCAGTTGCGAGCATTGATCAAAGCGCCGCCCAGTGGTCCGCTTCCAGATCAGGTTGTGGCAAACGAAACGGAAGCCTGTTCGTCGCTTGGTTTTGTTTATGGGATGGCCGGCAAACGCGCCGAAGCTCTGGCTATCCTCGACCAGCTGCAGGCACTCTCACAACGCCGTTACGTTTCGGGATTCTACTTCGCCGTTGTCTATGCTGGTCTGAAAGATACCGATAAGGCGATCGAATATCTGAACAGAGCATTCGACAACCGTCACCCCGGATTGGTGCTTATTAGAATCGAACCAATGTTTGATGGATTGCGATCGGATGAGCGGTTCAAACAACTGGTGAAACGCTTTGAGCCGATGCCGTAAAGAAAAAGAATATTGACCCAGGAAAAGAACAAGTAAAAAACTGGCGCCTCCTTGGAGTGCGGGGGCGTGTGACCGCGTTGGTACAAGGCGAGGTTAATGTTGAGATT
>DASYRR010000298.1:0-24208 GCA_036004125.1 Pyrinomonadaceae bacterium
CTGTCCGGTACTTAGATCCCAAACTCTGATCGCATCCCCGATCGTTACGACGTGATTGTCAGGAGTGAAACCGATGAAGTAGACACCAATGGACGACATCACAGAACCTTGCGGACCAGCAAAGGTTTGTATCTCGCGTCCCGTGCTTACCTCCCAAACCTTTGTCGTGTTATCGCCCGCAGCCACCGCTATAAATCGACTGTCACGACTAAACGCCACGGTCGGGGACAGGCTCATTGCATTTGAGAACCCGGTTGTTAATTCGCGAAGTTTGCGATTTGTCGTAGTTTCCCAAAGCTTTATTGAGCTACTGCGATATGTACCGGTGGCGAGGAGGCGCCCATCGGGACTGAACGCAAGCCTGGTTGCGCCAACCAGATCGTTGTAACCGGTTTGAAGAACCAGCTCGGGCTTTGCCTCTCTTGCTTGCTGATCGGTTTGGGAACCGGTGGTCGATCCTGAACTTGAGATGCCGAGACCTCGCTTGTCGGGTGTAGGCGTAGGAGTTTGTGCGAGAGTACTAAGGCCACTGGAAAAAAAGAACATTACGACGAAGGCGATAAGTACGCTGATTTTGGCGGAACAAATAGTGCGCTTCATAAGTGATTCCATTTTCTGCCGTCATGCGAAGTTAAACAATTGCTCTTCGGCTTCGGCGACAATTTTGGAAAAGGGCGCCTCCTTGGAGTGCGGGGACTTGTCACCGCTTTGTTATAGGGCGTCTTTTGATACCGAGGTTCGCTGTAACAAAGCGGTGACAAGTCCCCGCACTCCAAGGAGGCCCTTTGCAACCCGTCTCACGTGAACCGCACATGTTCGAGCAGCAATAAACCGATCGACACCAACGCCAGAACAAACATTACCGGATGAATATCACGTCGACGTCCTACCAGAATATAAAGGCCAACATGGGAAATGAAGCCCCAGAGAATTCCCTGCGTGATCGAAAAGGTCAGGGGGATGAGGATTATAGTCAAAAAGGCCGGCAGACCCTCTTCGATTTTGGAAAAAGCAATTTGGCCGACGCTCTTGAACATCGCGGCACCGACCAGAATCAGGACTGGGGCTGTAGCGTATAGCGGAACCATGCCAGCGACAGGTGCCAGAAAGAAACACGGTAGAAAACAGAGGGCTGTAAAAACCGACGTTAGTCCAGTTCGACCACCCAGATTTATTCCGGCGATACTTTCGATATAAGCGGTGCCTGACGACGAACCGGCTACACCAGCACCGAGCGTGGCAAAGGAGTCGACAATCAAACCTTGCCGAAGATTTCGCGGATTGCCTTGTTCGTCCAACAAGTCTGCGGCGTGCGCGACGCCAATGAACGTGGAGACTGAGTCGAACAAGTCAGTGAACAATATGGCGATGATTGCGGGCAATAGCGACAACTTCAGCGCGCCAATAATGTCGAGTTTTAGAAATACCGTGTGAAAGTCGGGAGCACTAAACAAGTGTTCGGGTGGTTGGATCATCCCTCGCCACCACGCTAGCAACGTCACGACAAAGATGCCCGCGAGGAATGAAAGAGTACTGCGCCGAATCATCAAGATTACGATTACAACTAAACCAACAATGGCCAGTTGAGCCTCCCGACCAAGTGTCCCCAACTTCACCAAAGTAATGGGATCGGCCGCGATGATCTGAGCGTTTTTTAATCCTATGAAAGTCAGGAAGATGCCGATGCCAGCGGCAGTTCCAATTCTTAGTTCACTCGGTATTGCTTTGGCGATCGTTTCGCGAATGGGAGTGACGGAGATCGAGAGGAAGAGGACGCCTGCCCAAAAGACTATGCCGAGGGCGACCTGCCACCAAACCTTCTGCGTGAGGATGATGGTGAAAGTGAAGAACGCGTTGAGTCCCATACCCGGTGCCACAGCAAACGGCAACTTCGCGTAAACACCCATCAGCAGCGTCATCACGAAACAGACCAACACAGTCGCAGTCAGCACACCGCTGAAAGCCATGCCGGTGCCCGGAGTAGAAAGGATCGATGGGTTCACCACAACGATGTAGGCCATCGTGAAAAAAGTGGTAATGCCGGCGATTGCTTCTGTGCGAATGTGGAGGGGTTTGGAGTTCGGAGTAGCCATTGACTCGAGTCGGCAAAGGAAGTGTGCGTGAGTCTAAGACAGTGAAGCGGGCAAGTCTAGATGTTTACCTGGCAAATGGAACCGGTATGAAAGGGAGCAAAGCGGAGTCATCACGAACCTCACTAGAAAAGAACAAGTAGGGAAGGGGGCAAGCGGACCTACACGAACCTCGGCAAACCTGGCCCGAAAGCGCGCCCCCGCTTGTGTTGCGAACTCTTAGCTGCATTTGACCTCACCAGCATGAATCCTTCGAAGGTGGCGATATGCCCCGAACAGCGGGGGCGCGCTTTCGGGCTAAGTTGCGGAGGTTTCGTGGAGGTTCCGCTTGCCCCCTTCCCTACTTGTTAATTCATGGGCGGCGCGGAGGCCTCGCGCACAAAGAGCAACGACCGAGGCAATTACTTGCTCTCGGTCGTTGTTTCGATCAGCCAGCCAGGAGTTCCCCAACTTCTGCCAGCTGACGTTTCGGAGAAACCTATCGAGCGTTAATGGCTACAACCTCATAATTTTTTGCCAATGGGCCTAGCTGACGTCGTAACGACTTCTCTGCCTTCGAAGTGGGAGTCTCAAAGCCTGAGGACTCAGCCGCCATCCAAACTTGTGTGAGGAAATACTGATCACCGTAACGCTTGAAGGTGAGCTTTGCTTCTTCGGATGGCGAACCTTGGACGTCCATGGTTTTGATCATTACGCGCGTGCCATCAGTACCTGAGATTTGCAGAACGCAGCGGTCTGATGAAGGATTAACGACGTGCACTCTGTATTTCCCTGCCGGCAGCATCGTGTCGCCAGCGTTGAAAGCGAATGGAATACTCACGCGCAGTCGCTGCATATTCCTGCTGGATTGTGCTTGCGTGTTGACGCTGAGCACCCCGACGATGATCAAAGTAGCAATGTAAATGTAGGCATGGTTTTTCATGGTGTCCTCTTTCTTAAGTCGTGTATTTGCGGTCGAAGCTCACCACTTTTCGAATCGGGCATTTCTTGAATTATCTTCAACCGTCTTTTGCCCTTCACTTATTAACGCGCACGATTTCGGCCTATTCCCTCACGCCTCTCAAACATTTGTTGTAGAATTCGCCACATTCCTGCCGATCGAAGATTTCCGGAGCATTACCGATGTCAACATCTGAAGGTGTTACCCAGCTTTTGATTGATTGGAGCAAAGGGGACCAAGCTGCATTGGACAAAGTAATGCCCCTGGTCTACAGCGAGTTACGTCGGCTCGCCAGCAATTACCTACGGCGCGAAAGAGCGGGACACACGTTGCAACCTACGGCACTGGTGAATGAGGCTTATCTGAAGCTGGTTGATCAGAGGAACGCCAAGTGGCAAAACCGGGCGCAGTTTTTTGGTATCTCGGCCCAACTAATGCGACGAATTCTAGTGGACCATGCGCGGCAACACCAGGCAGAAAAGAGAGGCGGATCCGAGCAGCAGCGGCTTTCCATCTCCAGTGTTGAGGCGCTCGCGAAAAAACCTGAGATTGATTTGCTTGCCTTAAATGAAGCATTGGAAGAGTTGGCGAAGATGGACTCGCAACAAGCTCGAATCGTTGAACTGAAATTTTTTGGAGGCCTATCAATTGAAGAAACGGCCGAAGTGCTCGGGATTGGTCATGCAACTGTGGAGCGTGATTGGAGAATGGCGCGAGCGTGGTTGAGGCGGCAGTTGCAATAAAGCGCTTCCGCTTGGATACAGTCAGTATCGACAAGGGGTAGAGGCTGTGTGAAGACCCTCTCTTTCTCACCCGGTTTCAACCGGGTGACAGAGGCGCCTTTGATTCTGGAACCGTTTCAACGGTTTCTGATTGGACTTAAGCACCACAAAACCGTTGAAACGGTTGAGGAGTCATCAGCGGAACCGTATCACCCGGTTGAAACCGGGTGAGAATGAGAGGGCGTGAGGGAGTACCGAGGCACGCTGCGCGTTACTTACTGAAGGAATGCTTGGTTCAACCTATTATTTATGACACCGGAACGCTGGCAACAGGTAAAGGCAATCTTCAACTCGGCAATTCAGTGTTTGCCTGAAGAGCGAAACTCCTTTTTGTCTCAGGCCTGTTCGGGCGACGATCAGCTGCGCAGTGAGGTTGAGTCGCTGATTGCGTCGTATGAAAAGAGTGGCGAGTTTATCGACGAGCCTGCTTATCAGGCAGCTTCCTGGCTCGCCGAAGAGAAGCCGGAACTCAAAGTTGGACAGACTGTAGGATCGTATCGTGTCATTTCCTTTATTTGCCGCGGCGGTATGGGTGAAGTTTACGTTGCTGAAGATAAGCGACTTAATCGAAACGTTGCACTGAAGCTTCTCCCTGTATCTTTTACCCAGGACATTGATCGTCTCCGCCGTTTTGAGCAGGAGGCGCGTGCCGCGTCGGCATTGAACCATCCAAACATCATCACTATTTATGAGATTCAACAGCTCGGACCAACTCAGGTGATCGCAACCGAGTTTGTCGAGGGTGAAACTCTTCGCCAGCGCTTGGCGCGCTCGTCGCTCTCACTGGCTGAAGCTCTGAATATTTCGATTCAAGTCGCCGACGCTTTGTCGGCAGCACACAAAGCAGGAATCATTCATCGCGATATTAAACCCGAAAACGTGATGCTGCGCCCGGACGGTTACATTAAGGTTTTGGACTTTGGTTTGGCGAAACTAAGCGAACAAGCCTCTCCGGGAGTTTCATCGGAAGCGCCAACGGCTCAGATTCGCACGGGTTCCGGTCTAGTGATTGGCACGGCGGGTTATATGTCACCCGAGCAAGCTCGCGGCCTTCCGGTTGATGGAAGATCAGATATCTTCAGTCTTGGCGCGACGATTTATGAGATGGTTTCGCGGCGAAAACCATTTGAAGGCGAGACGCCGAGCGACACACTAGTCGCGATTCTACAAACTGACCCATTGCCTTTATCTCATGTCGCTCCAAAAGTACCACCTGAACTGGTGCGCATCGTGAGCAAGGCACTACGCAAGAATCGGGACGAACGGTATCAAGTCGTTAAGGATCTACTGCTGGATTTGAAGAGCCTGAAGGAAGATTTGGACTTCCAAGCAAAGCTGGATCGTTCCGTCGGGCTAGGTAGGGGTGAAGCGCTTGACACTGGCAGTCAGGAGCACCTCCAACCGACCGCTGAGTCGTTTTCAGACACGCATGAGGTAAAAACTGCCGTTTCTACAATTACCCATTCTGTGAGCTCCGCCATTAAGCGTCACAAAACAGGAGCCATTCTCACAGCAATGGTGCTCGCTTTGGCAATCATCGCCGGCAGCATCGCGCTTTACAAGTTTCGGAATCGAATTGGAGTGGAGACCGTTACTTCACAGGTGCTTGGCACAATGCAGATCACGTTTTCTCCCGGTGTCGATGCGTTCCCGACTCTGTCTCCAGACGGAAAATTCCTGGCGTACAGTTCCGATAAGAATGGAAACTTTGAGATCTACATCAGGCAACTCAAACCCGGTGGTGGCGAGTTACAATTAACCAACGACGGTAACCAGAACTTGCATCCTTCATGGTCTCCGGATGGTCAGCGGATCGCGTACTACTCAAAAAATCGTGGCGGCATCTGGCTGGTTTCCACTCTCGGTGGCGCGCCAAAACAGTTAACCGAATTTGGCGCCAGGCCCGCGTGGTCATCAGACGGTTCGTTGATCGCATTTCAATCCGGGGCGCCAACGGAAATTCTCGGGAGGGCGCAGGCAGGGTCTACGATCTGGATTGTGCCCTGGAATGGTGGAGCTCCAAAACAGTTGACGCAACAAGGAAATCCACGTGGAGGGCATGGCTCTCCCTCCTGGTCACCAGATGGTAAGCGAATCGCATTTGCAGTCGCTGAGTATGGCTCTTCCTCCGTCTGGTCTGCGGACGTCAATGGTGGTCAGACAAGGAAAATAGCGACGGGCAGCGATCCTGTGTACGGACCTGATGGAAGGCGCATCTATCTGGTAATAGGAGGGCCCGCGCTTTGGCAGGTTCAACTGTCTTCATCAGGCGATCCAATCGGAGAACCGACGAACGTACTGGGGCCTGGGGTCGAGTCAAATCTGATTAGTGCGGCAGTCTCTGCTGACGGCAAACGAATTGTCTACTGCGCCACTCGAACCTCAAGTAACCTCTGGAGTATTTCACTGTCACCAACGTCGGGCGAAGTGATTGGTTCTCCCTCGGCTCTTATTGATTCTCCCAGCCGGCAAAATCAAGACCTACGCTTTTCTCCTGACGGCCGCAAGCTTGCGTTTGATCGATGGCGCCCAGGAACGAGAAGCGACGTTTGGGCCGTCGACGCCGACGGTAAAAACCTAACTCAAGTTACCAATACACCGGCAACCGACAGCCAGCCCAGTTGGTTTCCCAACGGAGACAAACTCGCGTTTCTCTCAGATCGAGATAACAAACAGATGAAGCTCTGGGCTATTTCATTGGCCACCGGCAAAGAAGAGCCACTTTTGGATTTGGGTGCGGGAGTGCAATTCGCTCAACTCTCTCCCGACGGCCAAAGGGTCGCGTTCCATGCGAACCTTGGTGGCGTAACAAACGTTTGGGTTGCTTCAGTGCGCGACGGACAACGTAAGCAGTTGACTTTTGATGACCAACTAGCGGGGTTCCCTTCCTGGTCGCCCAATGGACAATTCATAGCTTTTGATATGCGGCGCGGGGAATCCGATTATCTGATGGTTATTCCCAGCGGCGGCGGTGATCCAACACAATTGACTTCCGACCGCGGCAAGAGCTGGCCATACAGCTGGTCACCCGATGGGGACAAAATTCTGTATTCCGGCCAGCGCGACGGCATCTGGAATCTCTACTGGATCTCGCATAGCACTAAGGTGCAAAAGCAACTAACCAACTACTCGAAACTGAATTCATTTGTTCGGTATCCGTCGTGGTCGCCGCTTGGAAATCAGATTGTTTACGAGTACGCAGAGATCACCGGGAACCTTTGGGTTATGGAGTTGAAGTAGACCATTGCGGTGTTTCGAGGATTTAGAAAGGATCTATTTGTCTAACCGATGACACCGGAACGTTGGCAACAGGTTAAAGAGATATTCAACTCGGCGATTAAGTATCATGCCGATGAGCGTGACCTTTTCCTCTCGCAAGCCTGTTCAGGTGACAATAATTTGCGGAGCGAGGTCGAGTCGCTGATTGCCTCGCACGAGAAGAGTGGTGAGTTCATCGACGACCCTGCATATCAGCGCGCTACCTGGCTGGCCGACGAGAAGACCGAACTTAAATCCGGGCAAGCTATTGGTTCTTATCGCGTCGTTTCGTTTATCAGCCGCGGCGGAATGGGTGAAGTCTACCTCGCAGAAGATCAGCGACTGAGTCGGAAAGTTGCGCTGAAGCTTCTTCCCGTATCGTTCACCAAAGACATGGATCGTCTCCGGCGTTTTGAACAGGAAGCGCGTGCCGCCTCGGCATTGAACCATCCAAACATCATCACGATTTACGAGATTCAACAGCTGGGTGCGACTCACGCTATCGCCACCGAGTTTGTGGAAGGCGAAACTTTGAGGCAACGCCTGTCGCGGTCAGCCCTCTCGCTTTCTGAAGCGCTCAACATTTCCATTCAAGTGGCAGATGCTCTTTCGGCCGCACACAAGGCGGGAATTATCCATCGCGACATCAAACCTGAGAATGTGATGTTGCGTCCAGACGGTTACGTAAAAGTTTTGGACTTTGGTCTGGCCAAGCTGAGTGAACAGGCAACGCCGGCAGTTGCGGCCGAAGCACCAACCATCCAGGTTCGGACTGGTTCTGGCGTAGTGATTGGTACAGCTGGTTATATGTCGCCGGAACAAGCGCGCGGTCTTCCAGTGGATGGACGATCAGACATCTTCAGTCTCGGCGCTATGATTTACGAGATGGTTGCGCGCCGCAAACCATTCGAAGGAGACACGCCAAGCGACACCCTCGCTTCGATCCTGAAGACTGAACCACCGTCGCTCTCGCGCCTCATACCAGGCTTGCCCTCGGAGCTCGTGCGAATAGTTTCGAAGTCACTGAAAAAAGATCGAGAAGAGCGCTATCAGGTGGTGAAAGATCTTTGGCTGGATCTGAAATCACTCAAACAGGAGTTGGAGTTTCAGGAGAAGCTGGAGCGTACCAGCGCGCCCGAAGCCAACCTCGGATCGGCGCGACCTGGTGAAGCTACGTCCGTAATGCCGGTTGCGCAAACAACCGAACCGCGCAGTGCAATCACTTCAATCTCTGAATCAATCAGCATTGAAATGAAGCGCCACAAGATTGGCACTGCGGTAGTGTTGCTGGTGTTGGCGCTGGTTCTTGGCGGAGCTAGCTTTGGGATCTACAAATTCGCAAACAAAACGCCGCCGGTCGAACACTTCTGGGATATCAAGCTTTCACGCATAACCAATTCCGGTAATGTGATCGACGCGACATTGTCTCCCGATGGTAAATACATCGTTTATGTACTGAGCACTCGAAGCGCCCAGAGTCTCTACATCCGGCAAATCAATAATGCCAACGACAAACTGATAGTGCCGCCCGCGCCGGTTGGGTATTTCGGCATAACGTTTTCACCCGATGGCGAAGAGCTGTTTTATGCAGAGAAAACCAACCTCGATGGAGGAGCGCTTTATCGCATTCCTGTGCTTGGCGGCACACCCGTGAAAGTGCTGGAAAGGATTGACGGCCCCGTAAGTTTTTCCCCCGATGGCAAACGTTTTGTATTCCTGCGTGGCAACTATCCGAATCAAGGTGACAGCGCGCTCATCATTGCAAATCGCGACGGCAGTGAGCAGCACGATCTGGCAATTCAAAAACTACCCAGGCGGTTCGTACCGATCTTCTTCGCCGGGCCGTCATGGTCTCCCGATGGCAAACTGATTGTGTCATCCGTTTTAACTGTCGGCGGCTCCAGCACGGTTGTCGCCTACGCCGCTGAAGGTGGACGCGAGCAACAGTTGACGACCCAAACGTGGCCCTACGCCGCCCGCACGCAGTGGCTGACGGATATGTCGGGAGTGCTTTTGGTCGCCGGGGACAACATTCCGGGCGCTCAGCTGTGGATCGTGAGTTACCCGGAAGGAAAAGCGAGGCGCATCACAAACGATCTGGGTACTTATCGCGGAATAGGATTGACTGCCGACAGTAAGAAGTTCAGCACGGTCCAGGCGGAAGGGTTGATAAACGTCTGGGTAGTGCCCGAAGGAAACGCAGCGAAGGCAGTTCGCTTGCCAACTGGAAACGTCGGCTTCTATGCGTCGGCCGGCAATAACGTTGCGTGGACGCCCGATGGTAGACTCGTTTTTATTTCGAACGAAGGTGGTAACCGCGACGTCTGGGTCATGGACTCTGACGGTAACAATCGCAAGCAGCTGACAGCGAACGGCGTCAATAATGTCGAGCCGGTAGTTTCCGCCGACGGTCGTTATATTGTTCATGCAACCTTTCGTGAAGGCGTAAGAACACTTTGGCGGATCAATATTGACGGGAGTAGTCCGCTTCGCCTGACCAGCGGCCCTGCGGATGCGTTTTCTTCGTTGACTCCTGACGGCAAGTGGGTTGTGTTCACTTCACTGGCGGGGTCGAAGCCGACGATTTGGAAAGTGTCCATCGCCGGTGGGACGCCGGAACAGATCACGGATCACATCGCCCTGCGAGCCTCAGTGTCGCCTGATGGTCAGTGGATTCAGTTTGCGTTTCCCGAGTCGCAGGATCCGTTTGCTCCGCCAAATCGTTTAGCGGTGATGCCGTTTCCGGGTGGCGGTGAAATGAAAGTGTTTGAGTTGGGATTAAGCGGAACGGTAGCGACCGTGTCTGAGTGGGCGCGCGACAGCAAGTCGCTCCTCTACACGCTGAATCAAGACAATGTGACCAACATCTGGAGCCAATCGATTGATGGTGGCCCACCTAAACAGGTAACAGATTTCAAAGACAGTTTGATGACCGGCTTTGCGTGGTCACGCGATGGCAAACAGCTCGCGTGCTCGCGAGGGGCACTGTTAAGGGATGCAGTGTTGGTAACGGATATGAAGTGAGTGCTGGGAGTGCAGGCGTCTCGCCTGCAGCAGGTCTAAACACCAACGCTGCATTATCGGATTCACCTCCTGCTATTAAGCCGATATCATCTCGAGCAACACTGTGGCTAACAGAATGACTCACAAATCATTTCTTCTGATCGCGCTGCTGCTCAGCCCTTCTCTATTCCCATTCCCTGCCTTAGCTCGGAACAAGAAACGTGATGCCGATCCCCGACCTGCGCGTATTGCCACTCTGCTGCGTGCTTACTCCGATCTCGATCAGTTGAGTGGTGCAGTTCTGGTCGCCGAGAAGGGCAAGATACTTTTTCGCGGCGCCTCTGGCTTCGCCGACAAAGAACTACGCGTACCTGCAGCTCCCGAGCATCGCTTCCTGATCGGATCGCTTACGAAAGCGTTCACCGCCGTGCTCACCTTACAGGAAGTTGCGGCTGGTCATATTTCGCTCGACGAACCCGCCGTAACTTACTGGAAAGAGTTTCCCGATCCTTCGGGTGGTAAGATCACTGTGCGCCATTTGCTGACACATCGATCTGGCCTGAAGCATTGGGGTGCGGTTAGAGACTTTCTCGACAGTCGTGCTCGCCTGCAACAGGAACAAGCGGATATTGTGGCTCTCTATGCCGGTAAAGGACTCTCCTTCGCGCCGGGTACCGACGAAGACTACAGCAGCATCGGCTACATGGTGCTTGGCATTCTGCTGGAGAAAGTAACCGGCAAGCCGTATGGGGCGTTGTTGCAGGAGCGGATCTTCAAACCCTTAGGAATGACCTCGAGTAGCCTGGACGATAAAGTCACCGTTCTCACCGGCCGGGCCAGGCCATATCGTTACAACTTTCTGAAAGCGCGCTACGACAACGCCGAGTATCGAGATCCGTCGACTACTTTTTCGACCGGCGGCATTCTTTCCAACGTAGACGATCTGTTACGTTGGGATCAGGCGCTCAACACGTCGAAACTTCTGCCCGACTCGTTGCGTGCTGTTGTCTTCGATCGCGAGAAGGGTGAGGCGGAGTACGGTTGGCGAATCGACACCCTTGCTCCCGGAGTGCGCAGTTTCTGGCACGTCGGTCTCGAATCGGGTTTTCGTAGTGAGATTGTGCGCGTGCCCGCACGTGGCCAAACGATTATCGTTTTGGGAAATCTGCGCGACATGGACACCGATGGAATATGCAAACGTATTCTGCGCGTACTCGACGGCGGCACACCGGAGCTACCGAAACGATCTCTGATGAAGGCTTTGCTTGCGGCTGCCGCCGAAGGTGGCGGCGACGCGGCCGTGAATAGATTCCGGGAGATCCTGCGCGCACCCGCTGGCTACAACACCAGTGAGAATCAAGCATTGATAGCGGCGATTGAGCTGCGTAGCGATCAGGCGTGCGACCGCGCGGCGCCAATTTATGAAGAGTGGATGAAAACCTATCCTGCTTCGCGTAACCAATCGACGGCGCTGGTTGGCGCAGCTGACTGCCGTCTGAAACTTGGTGATCTTGAACGCGCCCGCGTTCACATCGAGCGACTCACTGAAGTAGAGCCGAAGAACTCGAGTCTCCCGGACCTTCGCCGCCGGCTCGCGAGCCAATGACCTTTGCTGCTTTCGACGGAAACCAGCGTCTCGCCGCACTCCCAGGAGGCACCCTAATCGTATGCCAACGCATTTACCGCGTCGAGATTCGATGCTCTCACAGCCGGGTAAAGCGCTCCCACAACACCGCCGACCAAACCGATGACAGCCGCAGTGACTGCCCACTGCCAGCTATATTCAAAGACTAGTCCATAGACTCTGTGAATCAAGTATCCGCTTACTGCTGATACCACAAACCCGGCAACCAAACCTATTAGACTGATCAGAATCGCTTCCTTCTCGATGATACCCACGATATAGCCGCGCGAGGCTCCCATCGCTTTTAGGATTCCGATTTCCCGAGTTCTCTCAGTGATAGTTGTATACATCGCCAGCATCACAACCAGAGCGCTGACAATAGCGGCCAAGCCCACCAACACGCGAAGAAAGATGCCAAGATAAGGGATAGTCTTCTCAAAACCAGCAAACACTTCGCGAGTAGGTTGGATGGTATTTCCCGGGAGTTCACCATTTATCTTTGCGGCCATCGCGTCAACTTGATCCGGGTTGCGCAACTTAACAAAAATGAAGGTGCACTTACCGTTTGCTTCGAGCGCTTCCTGCAGTGCTGCCAAAGTCAACTTTACGCGTGGGCCCGACTCAGGTGAATAGATGCCGGCAATCCGATACTCGCGAGTTTGGAAAGGTTTGATTTTATCGCCCACGTGATAATTGTTGTTCCGTGCTTTGATCTCATCAATCATTGCATCATTTACGTTTTGTGGCGCCTGGCCATCGATGATTCGAATGCCATTCATCCGTGCATAAGACTCCCATTCGGTACCTTCGATCTGTTCAATTCCTATTCCGGCTGCGCTCTGGAAGAAGTATCGACCAACAGGAATCGCATCCTCGATGCCTTCGATTGCCTTGAGTCGATCAACGTAACGAACATCGAGATTCAGAGACGCCCCGGTCGCCTGGATCGCTCCTGGTCGCATGAAGATTAGCTCCGCTTTTACATTCGAAGCTCGTCGTTCCAGGTCTTTCGACATTCCTCGCGAAAGACCCGTGAAGAGCATGACTAGACTTACGCCTAACGCAATACCTGCCACGCTAACGAGTGTTCTAATCGGTCGCTGACGAATATTTGAAGTTACCAGGTTATCCATAGCAACGCTGATCGATTATTCCGTCATCTGAAATCAACTTTTGGCGGTGCCGAACTGAACTCTAACCATAAGGCATTTGGTCTAACCTAACAACAAGCGGCATGAATTTTGACTGCTCGACTGGGGCTTGACGTAAATAATCCGTGACACTTAAGGGGTAGTTTTTCGAGCGCTCGAAGCGTCTCAGTTGGGGGTCGAGATTGTTAGGCAATATCAAGTTTAGTACCTCAACGCCGCTGGTAAACATTGACCGGCGACCAAAGCCCTGGGGTTTGGGTTTGGACCGTTTTGGCCTGGTCACTACTCTTGACGTAACCATCGTTTTCACGCTCGCACTGCTCATCGTTTTGGGCTTAAGCCTTCGCGTCACTCAACTCGGGGCCATCGGTTTCGCCGAGGATGAGGTGAACAAGTTGGATGCCATACACGCGTACGAGCGCGGCGATTACAGCGCCAACGCCGAACATCCGATGTTGATGAAGGTGTTGATGCTGATTTCCCGTCACGCCGCACCCAATGCTAGCGAAGAGGCTTCGCTTCGTTTTCCAAATGCACTTATTGGCGCTCTCACCGTTATTCCCATCTTTCTTCTAACAGCTGCCTTCTTTGATCGCTGGACCGCGCTCCTGGCCGCGTCGTTTTGGGCATTTGGCATCAACGCTATAACGCACAATCGCATCGGTAAGGAAGACTCACTGCTGGTGTTCTTCATGCTCTTCGCGTTCTATTTCTTTTTGCGCGCCAAACAGACAACGCCGCTGAATAAGGAGTTCCGCCGAAAAAACTATATAGCCAGCGCAGTCTCATTTGGCCTGATGATCGCCTCAAAGTACTTTCCTCATTATCTTGGTCTCAACATGCTCTTCCATCACAACTTTCATGCGTACACACCACGGGCGGATGAAGCCAGCGGCAAAACCCCGGGACTTTTCTTCTTATTAATCATCGCCGTTTTTCTGCTGGCGAGTCCGGCTATCTTGATGCCGCAAGTTTGGCAGTACATGAATGCCTATATGGGTGAGCGGTTACTCTCGCACTCGGGTTACCTTTTTGCGGGCCAGCTCTATAAGAACAACATGTCGAGCTCGCCTTTCTGGGGGACACCGATCTACTTCTATTTGCTGTTTCTTGCGATCAAGGTGCCGCTCCTGACGCTGGGCGCATTCTTGTTTGGCTTAGCAGTCTCAATAAAACGAAGACGCGAGCTGGGTTATGCGTTCCTGATCTTCATGTTTCTATTTTGGATTGTTCCCTATTCCCTGATTGGTGGTAAGTGGCTTCGCTACACACTCTCCGTAATGCCGTTCGTTTACATGATCGCAGCAGTGGGTGTTATGGCCTTAGTGCGCTGGGGCAAGTCGCGCTTACCAACGGCCAAACAAGTTTCAGTGTTATCAGCGGGGGTTGCCATTCTACTCTTCGTTTTGCTACCCGCCTGGATCGCATACTCCCATGGCCCGCACTACGCACTCTACACAAATGCCCTGGCTGCAAATCAAGCCGGATTCTATTTTCCACACGACGAGTTTTACGACGATGGTCTTCGTGAAGCCATCAAGCATGTTTGTGAGCAGGCGCCAAAAGGCGCAATCATCGCACATGAAACTCCAGCGGTCGTCCGACACTATCTGACTACTTTTGAACGGACCGACCTCATTTCCCACCCCATCTCGGCGTCCGACTTCAATCCTGCCAACGCCTCGGGCCCTATCTACGTCATCGCGCAGAGAGGCCGCACCTATTTTGAAAACCGTGACGAGTTGAGTTTTGTGCGCTCGAATTTTCGGAAGATCGACGAGGTGAAGGTCGACGGATTAAGCGCAGTTGAAGTGTTTGCTAACCGTTAGTCGATGTTGGGAGCGTCTCCTTGGAGTGCGGGGACCTGTCACCGCTTTGGTACAGGGCGTTGTAGATGCTGAGATTCGCTGTACCAAAGCGGTGACATGTCCCCGCACTCCAAGGAGAAGCTCCCTTCCTGACTTGTTCTATTTCAAGCTTAAATATCTAATTGTTCAAAGCAAGGTTGCAACAATGAATAGCCGAAAAGTTTCTTTGCCTATCTTTTGCTGCTTAATACTCTTCTTATTAACACTTGCCCTTATTCCGCAGGCGGTCCAGCTCGCACCCCCGCGCGTTCAGATCACAATCCTCGGGACAACGGATCTACACGGCAACATCGACCCAATTGATTACTACACGAACAAACCCGACAACCGCGGACTCGCAAAAATAGCAACGCTGATCAAACGAATACGCAAGGAACAACCAAACGTGTTACTGATCGATTCAGGCGACACGATCCAGGGATCCCCACTCGAGTCGTTCCACGGTAGGAAAAACAATCAGCCACCGGATCCTATGATGCTCGTTATGAACGCGCTCAATTACGATGCGATGGCGGTTGGCAACCACGAATACAACTTTGGTTTGAAAGTTTTGGAAAAGGCGCGACAAGAAGCAAAGTTCCCCTGGCTATCCGCAAACACCTATGAAACCAAGACGGGGAAAACACATTACCAGCCATACCTTGTCCGTGAAATCGCAGGAGTCAACATCGGAGTATTAGGACTGACAACGCCAGGCATTCCCAACTGGGACAATCCGCCAAACTATGCCGGACTCGAATTCCACAACCCTATTCTCGAAGCGAAAAAGTGGGTGCCGGTTCTCCGCGCCAAAGAAAAGGTGGACGTAGTTGTGATCGCTATGCATATGGGTTTGGGAGCAGATTTACGAACTGGAGAAGTCAGTCCTGGCCAGGTACCCCATGAGAACGAAGCAATCGCAATTGCGCAACAGGTGCCTGGAGTGGATGTGATCTTTATGGGTCACACACACCGGGACGTGCCGTCGCTCTACATCAATGGCGTTCTAATCACCCAAGCAAACCATTGGGGACGACACCTTGCTCGTGTAGATCTGTATTTGCAGAAGTCAGCCACCACCTGGCATGTCGATGCAAAGGCTGCCCGCACAATCCCCTCTGAAGATCGCGTCGAACCCGATCAGGAAGTCGTGAAACTGACTGAGCCTTACGACCGCGAGACCCAGGCTTGGCTCGAACGTACTATCGGACAGTCGTCGATCGAACTAACCGCCCGGGAAGCACGTTTTCGGGATACAGCGATTCTCGACCTGATTCAAAAGGTTCAACTCGAGGCTGGCAAAGCCGATGTCTCGATGGTCGCTAGTTTCAATAACGACGCGCGGATTGCCAAAGGACCAGTCACCGTGCGAGACATTGCCGGTCTGTACGTTTACGAGAATACGCTGGTTGTGCTGGAGGTGTCGGGACAACAACTCAAAGAGGCGCTTGAGCACTCCGCGAAGTACTTCAAGACTTATGCTCCGGGTAAACCACCAGCAGAACAAGTCGATGAAAAAATTCCTGCCTACAACTTCGACATTGCCGAAGGTGTAGCTTACGAACTGGACATATCGAAGCCAGTTGGCCAACGCATTCAAAATCTCACCTTTCGGGGACAACCAGTCAGACCTGATCAAAAGTTTCGCCTGGCGACAAATAACTACCGCGTCAATGGTGGCGGCGGCTACACAATGTATAAAGCGGCTCCCGTGGTCTATCGATCCAGCGAAGAGATTCGTGAGTTGATCATTGACTGGCTCGAAGAACATAAGACTGTACCGACCGAACCAACCAACAACTGGCGCCTCGTGCCGTAATGTCCGATATGCTTCAGCTTGTCGTATTGTTGCAAAGAAGCTTGTGACAGGCCCCACGACAAGCTAAAGCATATCGGACATCATTTCGTGTCCTCATTAGTGTCCTCCTTTGCAACCAGCTTATCGCTCGTCTATGATCGCGAGCACTCAGAAGGAGTGATCCCCAGCCCCAGTTTCGACATGTCAAACAGCGCACAGTCTCTATCGCTAGAACGTAAGATCAAAATGCACGAAGCGCGTGAAGCGATTATCAATCGCCTCGCGATGACGTTGCCCACAACTATCAATCTCGATCGTTTTCTGAATGTTATCGTCTCCGAACTTGGCCGCATGATGAGCGTCGATCGTTGCGACGTGATCCAGCTTACCTCCGCCAGTGAGTTGCGTATCAGCCACGAGTGGCGAGCGTCAGACGACGTGGCCTCGAGTTTGGGCACTGTTATCCCACTGGACCTGAAACAGCTTTCAAATCGCGTCGACATCAAAAAGCCGATTCGTCTGGACGACACTGCGGCACCGGGTCTTGATCAAAAAGTGCGGTTTCTGGCGGCGAGTTTGGGAACGCGCTCCTTGCTGGTCGTCCCGGTGGTTCTAGGCGACGACGTTCTCGGCCTGGTCGGCCTGCACATGACGCGCACGCTGCGAGAATGGTTGGACGATGAAGTTTCGTTTCTGCAATCGATAGCGGGTCAAATTGCCGTCGGTTACGAGTACACACGTTTGTATTCGGATAAGGAACGTGAGGCCGAAACAAAACGTGCGCTGCTATCGATTGCGAATGCTCTTAATGCCCGGTCTGATTTTCGTGAAGTGTCATCACTGGTGCTTGAACGCGCGATCGCCCTCGTTGGTGCTGACTACTCGGCGCTCGGTGTTCTCGATCCGGCCGGTAATCGCATCAGTCTAGCCTCGTTCAAGGCTGCCGAGCATGCGTCTATTGAGCAAGTACAAGGTCTCTTCGATCAGCACGGTCAATCACTCGACATCACAGCGTTCCCGGCAATGGTTGAGGTTCTCGCACAGGGAAAAACGCTGCGATTGATTGAAACCGATCTGCCATTTCCTTTCCGACTAATGTTCAACTCAGTTCTTGGCGGACGCGCTGCGTTGGTGGCGCCGGTGCGAGTTGGTGGGCACACGTTTGGTTTACTCGGGTTGGTTTGGAGTGAAGCACGGGAAGGTTTTCAGGATCACGAAGTAGCACTCGTCGAGGGTATCGCAGATCAAATTGGCACGGCGCTCGAACGCGATCAACTCTCAGCGGAGGTCATGCATCTGCGTAGCGCGCTTCACGAGCGCTATGGCGAAGAACGAATCATAGGACAGACCGCGGCAATAAGGCGCGCTATTGAGCTCGCGTTGAGCGTTGCCGACACCCAAACAACAGTTCTGATCGAAGGTGAGTCGGGGACTGGCAAAGAGCTGTTGGCCAACTTGATTCATTACAACTCGGGCCGCGATGATCAGCCATATATAAAACTGAATTGCGGCGCGATACCAGAGACGCTGCTCGAGTCGGAGCTATTCGGACATGAGAAAGGTGCATTCACTGATGCTCGCGCGCTGAGGCAGGGGCGATTTGAAGAAGCAAACTGCGGTACGTTGTTTTTAGACGAAGTCGGTGAGATGAGCTTGTCGGCCCAAGTGCGATTGCTTCGTGTGTTGCAGGATGGGGAATTCACTCGCGTCGGTGGCAATGAAGTGATCAAGACAGATGTACGAGTTGTGGCCGCATCGAATGTCAATCTGAAGCGCGCAGTCGAGTTGGGAAGTTTTCGGCAGGACCTTTTCTACCGCTTGTCAGTGTTTCCCATAAAGCTGCCACCGCTGCGCGAACGTCCGGAAGATATTCACCCACTCGTGATTCATTTTCTGGAGCACTACAAACAGAAGACCGGCCGTTTCATTTCCGGAATCTCCAAAGACGCATTGCAAGCGCTGATAACCTACGAATGGCCCGGCAATGTTCGTGAACTCGAAAATGCAATCGAACGGGCGGTGATTATTGCGTCTGGACGCCAGATTGAGTTGGAAGACCTCCCTGAAGCAATTACCAAAATAGCGCTTGAAGCTCGAGACCGGATAAAAGTCGAACGCGCCAAAGCGGCGAGTGAAGGTCGGACCACAACGTTTGAAGTTACTGTCCCGTCATCGATGGAAGAGATCGAACGTCAGGCGATCGAAGCTACGCTTGATTACACCGAAGGCGACAAGTCACACGCCGCCCGCGCGCTTGGTATCGGAAGAAAGACGCTTTACCGGAAGCTGGAGCAGTACAACGGCTCCGGGAAGAAGGGACAGGAGCAGTAGGCAGGAGCAGGAGCAGGAGCAGGAGCAGGAGCAGGAGCAGGAGCAGGAGCAGGAGCAGGAGCTGGAGCAGCGAGAGCGTCGTTCCTTTGACTTGCTAGTCAACAAAAACATTAGGCAGCGAGGATCGACTCGCTGCCTTTATCTTTGAACACCCGCTGCCCTGCTCCTGCCCCTGCTCCTGCTCCTGCCCCCTGCTCCTGCCTCCTGCTCCTGCCCCCTGCTCCTGCCTCCTGCTCCTACCGCCTGGTCCTGCCTCCTGCTCCTGCCCTTCATTGCCTCGACTCTCACGCATTTGCTATAGTCCAAACTGAACTAATCCCTCGTATTTTTACGAAACCAGTGAAGCACTAGTGCTTCGCTTTCAAGAAAGGACCCCAACAAATGGGACACGACGATTATCGACGAGATAGCGGCGATAGCATCTCAACTCGATTGACATACCTGCTGATTGGTGGCGGCATCGGGGCTGTTATTGCCCTGTTATTTGCTCCCAAGTCAGGACATGAACTACGCGGCGACATCGCTGATGCAACCCGTAAGGGCATTGATCGCTCACGCGAAGCGGCTCAACAACTCGGCGACCGCGCTGGTGAGTATTATCAGACGGGGCGAGAACGAGCCGGCGAATACTACGAAGCTACTCGCGACCGAGCGGCTGAACTCTATTCACAAGCCGCGGATAAAGTAGGCGAAGTTGCACAAACCGCTCGCGAAGCTGCGTCACGACAAACAAACACCGTGGCCGCAGCTATTGATGCTGGCAAGAAAGCCTACCAGGAAGAGAAGCGGAAGACCGAAATGTCCGGCCGCATCGAGGCCGCACCGAACTACGGAGAGAAAGCGAACTAGGGTATTGCAGAATGAAGATTGCAGATTTTGTTTTTCAATCTGCAATCTGAAATCTGAAATCTGAAATGAGCTTCTTAGCCCTACAAATTAGTGCACGTGATCCCCTCTTCTGGATCATGGTTGTGATTGCGGCGTCGTTTATCGTCATCGCCATCGCGATGGTGGCGATTGCGATTTTCGTTAATCGCGCCGTGCAATCTGTGGGACGTTTGGAAGCCAAGATGGAGCCACTGATTGAGCGCGTTACCGTAATCAGCGAGCAGGGCAAGCAGATTGCCGTTCAGGGAAAGTTCATTGCCGAACAGTTCAACGCGGTATCTAGCCACCTCGCAACGGCTACGATGCACTTCTCCGAAGCGTTGGCAATCGTAAAGAGCGAAGTTGCAGAGCTTAAAGTCCTCGTTAGCGACACCGCTATCGAAGCACGCGATAAAGTGGAGTTGGTGAGTAGAACCATCGATCGCACAAACAAGCAAGTGGTGATGACAACCGATTTCATACAAACGAAGGTCATAGAGCCGGCGCGCGAGGTCGCCGCGATTATGGCGGGCTTCCGCCGCGGTCTTGAGGTTCTGGTTGCGCCAATGCCGAAGCCCATTAATCAGACCTATGGAGAGGATGAGATGTTCATCGGTTGATCAAAATAGCCAACAGGCTTGCGTTTGAACCCGAATCATCGAATCCAAAGATGGTTCGGGTTTTTGATGTCCGATATGCGCCTGTCTTGTCGTTGTGCGGAATGAGGCCTGTTGGCTATACGACGACAAGCTAAAGCATATCGGACATTCAAAGGCCAAAGACCGAAGACCAAAGTCCGAAGACCTGACTATCAATTTCACGTTTGTTACTATTCCTAAGCCCTATGTCAACGGAAACGCCACTTGATCTAAAGAAGACGGTCAATCTGCCGAAGACCGCGTTTTCACAAAAGGCCAATCTCACCCAAGCCGAGCCCGCCCGTTTGAAGAAATGGGACGAACTGGATCTGTATCGATTGATCCGGAACGCCCGCGCGGGCAATGAGAAGTTCATCCTGCACGACGGACCGCCGTACGCCAATGCCGACATTCATCTTGGCACGGCAATGAACAAGATTCTTAAGGACTTTATCGTTAAATCCCGAACGATGATGGGCTACGATGCTCCCTACGTCCCAGGTTACGACTGCCATGGGTTGCCAATCGAGCTCTACGTTGATCGTAAGCTCGGCGCAAAGAAGGCAAACATGTCGGCGGTTTCAATTCGCCGGGCATGTCGCGAACACGCGGCGCAGGCCCTCAAGAATCAGACGCGAGATTTCAAACGATTGGGAATACTTGGTACCTGGGATGACCCGTACCTGACCATGTCGAATCATTACGAAGCCGAAACAGCGCGAATGTTTGCGCGCTTCGTTGAGCGGGGTTACGTGTACAAGGGCGCACGGCCTGTCTACTGGTGTATCCAGGATCAAACGGCCCTGGCGGAGGCGGAAGTCGAGTATCAGCTGCACACCAGTCCGTCGGTTTACGTAAAGTTTCCATTGCGGAGCGATCCAGCTCAAATCGATCCAGCACTAAGGGGTCGAAAAGTTTTCGTCGTGATCTGGACAACGACTCCGTGGACCTTGCCAGCGAATCTCGGGATCGCCGTTCATCCTGATTTTGAATACTCGGCGTTTGAATATGCGCAGGATGTCTACATCGTTGCCAGTGATTTGTTGGAAGCTGTGGCTGCGAAGTGCAACCTTAGTCGTCGGGATGCTAATGACGACCCTGTCCAGCCGCAGGTTCTTGCCAGGTTCCCGGGGTCCAAGCTTGATCGGCTTGAGGGTGGACACGCTTGGCTTGATCGACCATCGCTCTTGATGGTTGGCGAGCACGTGACCCTGGGCGGCGAAGCTGATGCTGAAACGGAACTCGATGTGTCCGATGCGCAAAAGAAAGCTCCGGACAGCAAAGCGGGAACTGGTGCCGTGCACACTGCGCCGGGGCACGGTCACGACGACTTCGTTATTGGCAAACGCTACGGTCTCGAGATCTACTGCCCCGTTGATAGCTCAGGACGCTTCACTCCCGAAGTCGAACACTTCGCGGGCCAAAGAGTGTTCGAGGCAAATGCCCAAATCGTTGAGTTCATGAAGCAGCAGGGTGTGTTGTTGTTTTCAGAGGACTACGAACATCGTTACCCACACTGTTGGCGCTGTAAGAATCCTGTGATCTTTCGTGCCACGCCGCAGTGGTTCATCGCGATGGATCAGGCGCATCAGGACGTAGTTGAAAAAGACGAAGATGGTCGCGATCGGTCGAACTTTACTGACAATCTGTCTGAAACACCCGCGACCTCTTTGCGCGCCTCGTCTCTGCGTGAAATTGAAAGCGTAAATTGGGTGCCTGCCTGGGGTGTCGATCGAATGCGAAACATGCTGAAAGGTCGACCTGATTGGTGTGTCTCTCGCCAGCGGGTTTGGGGAGTCTCAATCCCCGTCTTCTACTGTGCGAAATGCAATGAGGCTGTCGCTGAACCGGCCGTGATTAATCATGTCGCCGACATTTTTGAAAAAGAATCGGGCGACGCCTGGTACACACGCGAAGCCAGTGAGCTTCTGCCAGCTGGCTACACATGCAAAGGGTGTGGAGCAACCGAGTGGACAAAGGAAACCGACATTCTCGACGTTTGGTTCGATAGCGGCGTGTCTTCGGTTGCTGTTCTGGAAAACCGAGAAGAACTCCGTTGGCCCGCGGATGTCTATATTGAGGGTGGCGATCAGTTCCGGGGCTGGTTCAATTCTTCACTGATGGTTGGACTCGCGGCACACGACACAGCGCCGTACAAAACGGTGATCACTCATGGCTGGACTCTGGATGGTCAGGGCAAGGCGATGCACAAGTCTGCCGGTAATGCGGTCGAGCCGGAAGTCGTTATCAAACAGTCGGGCGCCGAAATCATCCGGCTATGGTGCGCGTCGTCAAACTATTTCGACGACATGCGCGCGTCGGATGAAATTCTGCAACGCGTCACTGATGGATATCGAAAGCTGAGAAACACGGCGCGGTTCGCGCTTGGGAATCTTTATGGTTTCGATCCTGCGCGAGATTCGGTTGCTCGTCAGGACTTGGAAGAGATTGATCGTTGGGCGCTGGCTGAGCTGGATCGAGTTTTGGAGAAGGTGTTGGCCGCCTACGATTCGTTTGAGTTCCACCTGGTCTACCACGCCTTGTACAACTTT
This sequence comes from Pyrinomonadaceae bacterium, assembly GCA_036004125.1. Lineage (GTDB taxonomy): Bacteria > Acidobacteriota > Blastocatellia > Pyrinomonadales > Pyrinomonadaceae > PSRF01. Next base: position 22,882 of record DASYRR010000298.1, read on the forward strand.
GCAACGGTTACACTTTCGGCGCGCTACTTCGACATCATCAAAGATCGGCTGTACACGTTCGCCCCGCGCAGCAGAGCCAGGCGTTCGGCGCAAACTGCGTTGTTCGAAATTGCCAATGCCCTTGCGAGAATGTTGGCGCCTATTCTCGTGTTTACGGCTGATGAGGTTTGGGAGAACTTGCCGGCGCGCGATCAATTGCAACCTTCTGTGCACCTGGTGGAGTTTCCAAAGCCCAGCGAGGCTCACCAGACGGAGTTGTTGGCAGACTGGGATCGACTGTTTGAGATTCGCGATCAGGTTTTGAGATCGTTGGAAGAAGCACGGGTGGCCAAACATATTGGCAGTTCACTTGAGGCCAAGGTTACGCTTTCAGCGTCCGGCGAGACGTTGGAGTTGTTGAGGGGTCATCAGAGCGAACTCCGATACATCTTTATCGTATCTCAAGTTGAGCTGGGTGAAGGCGCGGACCTTTCTATCTCGGTCTCGGTTGCGGATGGCGAAAAGTGCGAACGTTGTTGGAACTATTCGACTCTGGTTGGGCAGTCGTCGACGTTTCCGACGGTCTGTGAGCGTTGTGCGAAGGCGTTGGCGGAGATTGAAAGCGAGATGGGGAATTAATTCGTTTGACCGCTTCGCGGTAATGCAACCGACATATTTCAGGTTGGTATCTAACAAGATTCATGAGCGCTGATACACCCATTGCCCAAACCCGCGCTCGCTATGGTTGGCGCGTTGGTTACCTGCTGGCCGCCTTCGGAATCTACCTGGTGGATCAAACCTCGAAGGCTTGGGCCGTGCGGGCGCTACGCTTTGGGGAAGACAAACAAGTCATTCCGGGCTTTCTCGATTTCGTTTACACAGAAAACCCTGGAATCGCCTTTGGTCAACTGCAGGAAGGCGGAGCTTTTGGACGCTGGTTTTTTGTGGTGCTGGCAATCGCCGCAGCAATGGCAGTTCTCTACTACTTCATTCGCACGCCACATAATGATGATCGGGTTCTGGGTGCGTGCTCGCTTTTGCTCGCCGGCATCCTCGGTAACCTAACAGATCGGGCCCGCCTCGGTTACGTCATCGATTTTATCGTTCTCCACGCCGGCAGCTATCATTGGCCAACCTTTAACGTTGCCGATGCGAGCATAACGTTGGGAGCGGTGTTGTTGGCGTATGATCTGGTGTTTGCTCACAGAAAGTCAGTGGTCAGTAGTCCGTAGTTCAGAAATAGGACCTATAGGACCTATCAGTGACCATTAACAACTGACTACTGACAAGATTTCATGTACCCAGAAATTTTCCATATCGGTTCCTTCCCCATTAACACTTATGGCGT
>DASYRR010000299.1:0-21951 GCA_036004125.1 Pyrinomonadaceae bacterium
AGCCTTGAATGTCCGATAAACTTTAGGAAGGTCTAATTAAGTGTCACTGGGTACGTTATCCTTCGGGCGCCTCCTTGGAGTGGGGGGACTTGTCACCGCTTTGGTACAGGGCGTTGTAGATGCTGAGATTCGCTGTACCAAAGCGGTGACAAGTCCCCGCACTCCAAGGAGGCGCCCGAAGGATAACGTACCCAGTGACACTTAATTAGACCTTCCTAAAGTTTATCGGACATTCAAGGCTTGGGCGCGTCAAGCTTGTAGCCCTTCACATCTCCGGAAAAATGTTTGTAGTCACTCCATTCGACCGTCTTGTTGTAGTCACCTCCACCGAACAACAGTACCTTGATCGACAGGTTAAATTGAGCAAAGCGCGGCAACCAAACACCATCAGCCATTCGTGTTTGTTCCATCACCATTGCGGCTCCCGGTTTAAGTGAAACCAATAAGCCGCCAGCCATCTTGAACCCTTCCGCCAGACGTGCTTCGAGTCTGATCACTTGTTTATCGATTGGATCTATCCAAACAGCTCCCACCAGCTTGGAAATCAAGCTTAAAGTTGAACTCCATTTTCGCTGATTAGTTTTTGAATTGGCTCACGGTTCGCGATTGGAAAAACTTCATAGACTTTAACAGTCTCTTTCTTGAGTTCACCTTTGCTGTTGATCTCACGATCCGTTTCCTTCTGCGTGAAAGCATATTCGGTTACGTGTTTCTCGACTTCATCCTGGTTTTTGCCAACTTCGCGCAGCAGACCAGCAACATCCAGTGCTTCTGATGTTACTGGTGGATCGAACTGACGATCTTCAACCCCGGAATTGTATGTTACCGATCGCAGTATGAAGGTTAAGTCTCCCGAGCCTGCCGACAAGCGGAGTCGATGGGCTTCAAGGATTCCTTTCTCGGTCCGATAGTCTTCATACCAGGCTCGCGATTTGTGCACTTCGTCAGCGACTTTGGTGATCAATGACGTCTGGACACTGAAGTAATACTGCAGTTTGGCGCCGCTTCGCGTAGAGAACTCGACTATGTATGCCGGTTCTGAGGCGAGATCACCAAGCGAGACTACTCGCGCCAGAACATTCAACTTTTTGTAGTTAAGCAGGTGTGACGCGTTCAGCGCTGCATGCAATTTAGCGGTCGCGCCCTCTGCACCCGTGAGTGTGCGCAACTCCTTGTCCAGGCCCAATTCCCATGCGGAACTTGCGCTAGTGCCGGAGATAATCGAACCGTTGCCAAACATCATTTCCGAACGCTCAGCCGAAGGGGGCTTTCTTAATGATCGCGCGGTTCCGACGGGCTCGTTTTTTATTTGAACGGTCCATTCGTAGGTTGAGTCTTTGAGAGCGGCAATAGCTTTCTTACCGCCGATTGCCTTGAGATAGTTGTCAACAATCTTCTCAGCAGACGGGAGTTTCTTTGGGGTCGAGGACTCCTTTTTCTGCGCGAAGGCTGAATTGACGAGAAGTACCACGAAGCAAAGTGCAAGGAAACAACAACGCACGCAGATCAAAAATCGTTGACCGGCGTGCGCAGTGCGTTTAGATCGTCTGGGCGACTGTTGATGAATCATCGGGTTATTTTCTTACGAGACGGCTTTCTCTTGCTTGTCACTTTGCTCTTGGTCGCTGGCTTTTTCTTAGTCGCGCGTTGCCTGGCTGGCCTTTTAGCGGAGCGTGGTTTAGTCGCTCGCTTCTTACCAGCTTTCTTAGTCGTTCGTGTCTTCCTGGCTGGTTTCTTGGCTGCTGGTTTCTTGGCTGCCGCCTTCTTGCTCGGCGCCTTCTTCTTGCTCGCAGCCTTACGAGTGGCTTTTCGTGTTGGCCTTTTCTTTGACGGTTTTGCCGACGTTGCGTTAGCTTGCGTTTCTACAACTTCCTCGGCTCGCTCAGTAACTGCCTCGACTCTCTGTTCAGGTGGCGTGCCGGGTATCAGATTCTCAAGGTCTGAGCTACGCTGCTCGGCAAGCTGTTCCTGATTCTGCTGAAACTCGAATTCGTTCATTTCACCACCAGCGATTTTGTATCGCGCAATATTCTTCGTTGGGTCTTTTGGCATTTTTGCCTCCACTCTCGCTTGTTTGTTTCATCGTGGGGGCGTTCATTATTCTTGGCTCTGTCCTACTTTGCATTCTTCACTGCGCAACCTCTGCGTCGCAGAGAGTTCAAACTAGGACATAGCTCTTTCGGGCGGTTCTTGACACTATAAACAACGCGTCCGTATATTGCAGACGTGCCTCGTGCAATGTTATTTCCCGTCTTCGGCCGGCTTAGCTCAGTTGGTAGAGCGTCTGATTCGTAATTAGAAGGTCGCCGGTTCAATTCCGGCAGCCGGCTCCAAATTCCTAAACAGTATAGTGCTGCGGTCAAAGACGTAAAAGGACGGTCACCTCTTAGACGTCAGTAATCGCGTCCGCGTTAACCTCGCTCTGAAGATGACGATCACGCCGGAACAACTCAGCAACTACTACGCTGATGGTTTTCTCGTGCTCGATAATTTCGCGGACCATAATAGGTGCGATGCCTTACGCTCAAGAGCAGCTGAACTCGTAGCCGAGTTTGATCCTGCAGGTCTGATCTCAATATTCTCAACTCAAGAGCAAAACCGTCTGGCTGACGAGTACTTCCTTACTTCTGGCGACAAGATTCGGTTTTTCTTCGAAGAGAATGCTTTTCGTCAGGACGGCACGCTCAAGCAAGAAAAGGAAAAGTCAATAAATAAGATCGGCCATGCACTTCACGATCTCGATCCGGTTTTTAATCGCTTCTCACGGAATCAGAAGGTGCAAACGCTCACCGAGAATCTCGGTATCGAGAAGCCTCTGCTATTGCAGTCGATGTATATCTTCAAGCAACCGAACATCGGCGGTGAAGTCAGTTGTCATCAGGACAGCACCTTTCTCTACAACGAACCTATCGACATCGTTGGACTTTGGTTCGCCCTCGAAGATGCAACAATTGAAAACGGCTGTCTGTGGGTGATCCCTGGCGGGCACAAACATGGGTTGAAGTCGCGCTGGATAAGATCTGCTACTGGTGCGATGGAATTCAAGACTTACGATTCGGAGCCATGGCCGGAAGGTGAATTGGTTCCATTAGAAGTTCAGAAGGGTAGCTTGATTGTTTTGCAGGGATTGCTTCCCCACAGAAGTCTGGAAAACAAATCAGCAAACTCTCGTCACGCTTACACGCTTCACATTATTGGCGGCAAGTCAGTGTACGCGTCAGACAATTGGCTCCAACCACCATCATCGATGCCACTGCGTGGATTCTGAGTCTCCAATATGCTTTATTAGTTTGTCGTTGCGATCAGATTTTAGCCCCAGATTTACGCGGATCATCTTAGATCTTAAGTAAGAAACCAGGCACACCTTCCACTCTTTCTGATTTAATTGATCCGCAAATCTGCGGCTAGAATCTGATCGAAACGACAAGCTAAGCATATCGGACATTTAATTGCTGGGCCTGAGTAATCCGCGGAAAATGCCCTGGACACGGACCTGACTGGCGGGAACGGTAAGCGGCTGGAGTTGGGAATTTGCGGGTTGTAGTTCGATATTGACACCACGGCGATACAAACGCTTCAACGTCGCCTGGTTTTCTTCAATTAACAGCGCCACGACGATCTCACCGTCGCGGGCGTCTGTGCGGTTCTCAATTAACGCGATGTCGCCGTCGCAAATGTGCTCGTCAATCATCGAGTCGCCTTTTACACGCAACGCATACACTCGATCGGGCCTTACTCGTCCGAGCAGGAAGCGTGGCACCGGAATACGTTCCTCATAGTCCACGACTTCCAACGGCGCGCCGGCAGCGATCCTGCCGAGAAGTTTGACTTCGCAAAGTGACTCGCTGCTCGTATCTTCTACCTTGACGTTCAATGCGAATGACCCATCTTCATGTTCACGTGACAACAAACCACGCCGTTCGAGAGCGGCAATATGTTTGGCTATCGTCGCTCGCGACTTCACTCCAAACTGTCGGGCGATTTGCGCGTAGGAAGGTACGTAACCGTGACGTTCAAGAAAACGAGTGATGTAATCGAGAATCTCTTTTTGTCGCTGCGTTCGAGGGAGCATATCTATCAGCAGTTTCCCGATTTCTATTACCCGCTTGTGTTGAGAGAGCTGGAATCAACCGTTATAGGTGATGAAGCATTCTAGGGGCGCACAAACAAACGCGTCAAGCATTTGTTGTTTTAGAAACTGCAGCAGGTATTGAGTGGTGAGTCGTTCGGTGAAGAATCGGTCGTATAGGTCATATAGGTCCTATTCTGCTTTCCAACTGACTACTGACCACTGACCACTAACTTTCCTCACCTAATCGAGTAACGAACAAGTGTCCGGGGAAAGATGCGAACGGCGGCAGGCATTTGTCCGAACGAAAGTGGTTTACCTTGCAAAAGCTCGTTCGCCTTCACGCCATAGATAACTTCATTGAGATCGTTGTCGGGACTAACGTAAGCTCCCTTAAGTGCGGCGCCAATGTAGGCACCTTTGCTTCTTGAGTAAGAAAGAATTCCTGCATCCAAACGCGGACTAGTTGAGGCAGCAGCTTCACGTCCGATTGGACCAGCGGCAACACCCGCTTCACCACCTAATTCAAACTTGTCCTTCAACAACCCATCGATGCCATCCTGATTCATGATCAGGAATACGTAGTCTGTCTTTTGAGCACCGATCTGAGGCCCGAAGCTCCCACCATTGATGTTGTAAAAAGCCGGAGCACTCCAACCGCCCTTGACTCGCCTGCTAATAACGCCCTGACCGCCTCGCCCACCAACTATAAAAGCCGCCTTTAAGACACCGGGAAATACTGCGATTGCTTCAGCTTTATCAATCAATTCCTTAGGAATTGCCTTGTCTTTTACGTTCATGATCTCAGCAAAAGCGTCAGCGGCTTCGCGAGAGTGGCGCTCCGCGTCCTGCATGCGGGATTTCTTTTGCGCTGGCGTCAATAAGACAGTCAGCGCGAGCGTCGCCATCAATGTGACGACGCCAAAAATGCGAACCAATGACATATAAAGATTTCCTCCTGATGCTACGATGCAATTTGTTTGCAAAAGTTTTCTTTGTCGTTACTAATCCACAGATTACACCGATTATGCAGATTCATGAGCACCTCAGTTAACGCGCCTGGCTGTTTACACACTGCCTTCATTGTTTGAAAGTAAGTTCGCGTAATCTGTGTAATCGGCGGATATTCAGAGGGAGGTGCTCTTCAAGCGTAAAGCATTCCCTATCACGGAAACCGAGCTGAAACTCATCGCCGCCGCTGCGATCATCGGACTTAGCAAGAGCCCAAACACTGGATACAGAATTCCCGCAGCGACTGGGACACCTAGTGAATTGTAGACAAAGGCGAAAAATAGATTCTGCTTGATATTCTTCATAGTCTGACGACTAAGAACCCGCGCGCGCACTATGCCTCGCAAGTCACCTTTTACCAAAGTCAAATGCGCGCTCTTCATAGCCACGTCAGTTCCAGTACCCATCGCTATTCCGACATTAGCCTGCGCCAGCGCGGGCGCATCATTGATGCCGTCCCCAGCCATCGCGACAATTTTACCCTCGCCTTGCAGGTGCCTAACCTTCTCAGCTTTTTGATCCGGCAGGACTTCAGCGATAACCTGATCGATTCCAAACTTCTTCGCCACAGCTTTAGCAGTGGTTTCACTATCTCCGGTTAGCATGACGATTCCAATACCTGCACTGTGAAGTTGATTGATTGCCTCTACAGCGGAGGGCTTGATCGGATCTTCGACGCTGATAAGACCAGCGAGATTTCCATCAACGACTACGAACACCACGGTCTGTCCCTCATCACCGTACTGCTGTGCTTGCTTTTGAGCGTCTCCAGGATCGATTCCTTGCTCATCTAAAAAGCTACGGTTGCCAAGCGAAACGCTATGGCCTTCGACTTCACCAGAGACACCTTTGCCAGTGAATGATTGAAAGTGCGTAGTCTTTGTAAGCTCGATCCCTCTCTCCTGTGCTCCAGCAACGATCGACTCACCCAGAGGATGTTCGCTCCCAAGCTCCAAACTCCCGGCAAATCGAAGTAGTTCGCGATCGGCAAAGTCATCGAACGTAACCACACGCGCCAACTTTGGCTTACCTTCGGTTAACGTCCCTGTCTTGTCGACGACCAGGGTGTCGACTTTCTCCATTGTTTCTATTGCTTCCGCATTCCGAAACAACAATCCTTGCTGCGCTGCCCTTCCCGTAGCCACCATGATCGACATCGGCGTAGCAAGACCGAGAGCGCAAGGGCAAGCGATAATCAGTACTGCAACGGCGTTGACCAGTCCGTAAGCCATGCGGGGCTCAGGGCCCCAGATACTCCACGCTATGAAGGTCACGACGGCAACTGCGATCACGATCGGGACAAAGTACGAAGCGACAACGTCGGCCAATCGTTGAATCGGCGCGCGGCTGCGTTGAGCTTCTGACACTAGCTGTACAATCCGTGCAAGCAGCGTTTCAGATCCTACGCGTTCTGCGCGCATGATGAATGTGCCTGTTTGGTTCACCGTCCCGCCGATTACTTGATCATTCACAGTCTTCTCAACCGGAATCGGTTCACCCGTGACCATTGATTCATCAACAGTGCTTAGACCCTCGACAATAGCTCCGTCGACAGGGATTTTTTCTCCTGGTCTAACACGGAGACGATCATTGGAATTAATCGTATCGAGCGGGACATCCTCCTCGTTACCGTTTCGGTTTATGCGTCTCGCTGTCGTGGGTGCTAAACCCAATAATGCCCTGATCGCTGCACCCGTTTGGCTACGAGCCTTCAGTTCCAACACTTGTCCTAACAGTACAAGTGCCGTAATCACTGCCGCCGCTTCGAAATATACGGGCACGACGTCAGTATGTGCTCGAAAAGAATGTGGAAAAACGTCGGGGATAATGGTGGCAATCAAACTGTAAATGTAAGCAACGCCAACGCCCAGTCCGATCAGCGTGAACATATTCAAGCTGCGGTTAACGATCGACTGCCATGCCCGCACAAAGAAAGGCCACCCACACCACAGTACCACTGGCGAAGCAAGCAACAGCTGAATCCAGGCCAGATTTGCAGGTGTCAGAGAACTTTGGAGACGCGCTCCCAACAGCAAATCGCTCATGCCGATCAGAAAAACTGGAATTGTCAAAACCACGCTAACCCATAGCCGTCGCCTCATGTCCACCAACTCAGGATTCTCTTCTTCATGAACCTCGATTGTGACTGGCTCGAGCGCCATCCCACAAATCGGACAACTCCCGGGCGCGTCTCGAATAATTTCCGGGTGCATGGGACAGGTGAACTGAGTTTTGCGCTTTGGTACCTCGATGGTAAGTGGTTCGAGCGTCATTCCGCATTTTGGGCAAGCGCCAGGTTCGGCGCTTCTTACTTCGGGGTGCATCGGACAGGTGAAAGCAGATTTGTCACTTGAGATCCTGATTGGTTGAATGCTGATTGGAGTGGGCGTGGACTGTAGAAACTCTTTTGGGTTAGCGCTAAACTTCGCCAGACAGAGCTTGCTGCAGAAGTAGTAAGTCTGACCTTCGTACTCAAAAGATCCGGCCGCGGCTTGTGGATTGACTGTCATGTGACAGACCGGGTCGATCACGGTTGTATTATCAGTCTCGTCGCTTTTGATCATGAGTCAATTCATCATAAGTGTCGCAGATGACTCGCGCAATTCCCTGCCTATTCGATTCGATGTCGTGCTGGGGTAAGCCTATAAGTTGTCGTAGGCTTTTCCTTTCATAAGAGAGCTATGGTTATCAGGAATTCCAAAAGTACGCACATTTTTATTAGCTTGTGTGCGTTATTCCATCTCACAGCCTGCACTAAGCAGCTCGCGCACAAAGATTCCGAGCCTGGAGGTCCGGCAGCCGCGGTACAAACGAAGACTTATCCGGGCGTTGGAATAGTCAAAGATGTGGATCCGAAGTTGCCGATGATTGAAATTGATCACGAAGACATAAAAGGACTGATGCCGGCGATGCAGATGCAGTTTCACGTAAAAGATAAAGCGTTACTTAACGGCATAGCGGTGGGCGATCGCATCGAGTTCACACTGGAGAATGGAGTTGGTGGCTTGCGGATAGTGGCGATACATAAGGTTTGATCTACGCACTTCAACCGGCAACGATCTCAGATCTCAGATTGCTGGTTTCAGACTTCGGCTTCGATTCCAGAATAGGTCTTCCTTTTCTGAGATCTGAGATCTGAAATCTGAGAATCTAAGATCTGTGTCTCCCACTTCCCTCAGTGCGTCATATGAATCGTCATCTTCCCCGGCGTTTAGTAATGGCTGCAAGGGCATTCACCGTCATTGGACAGTCGTTTATCATCCCTGTGGGGACAAAGGTGAGAACTGAAAGCAGTGGAGCCTGACTGTTTACGCTCGATCTTTTGGCGTGCGCTGGCTTGGTACAACAATCATGCGCTTTAGCGTGGCAGGAGTTGGCAACAGCCGTCCTAGTTCCCTGTTCCTGACTGTCCGCGGTCGATGCGATTGCGGTGTTACTACATCCCCACAGGCAGCCGGCTCCGGCCATCCGCTCTGTAGCCAAGGTTTGTCGAGAAGTGCAGCGGGCGCCAAAATTGAAATGCTGTTGATAGGTCCTATTGGTCGTATAGGTCTTATTTTTCCGAAGATCAACCTCAAAAGTGCGAAATTGTCATCAATTCCCAGCACTTCTGAAATCATTCGGTTGGTACGTTAGCCCCAGTAAAACCAGGAGCGAGGATTTCATGAAGATTGATAAAAACAATGTCACAACGCAGGATGAATTAAATGAACAGGCTCCTATTGACAGAGTCGAAGAACGCGTCGAAGCCAAAATGAAGAAGCTTGAGGGCAATGCAAAGAAGTCCGTTGCAGATGGACTGCAGAATAATCAACTCGCACGGGAAGGCGAAAGATTGAAAAAGCAGGGTGAGAGTGACTTAAGAAGGGCCAGGGGAAAAGACTAACCCTTGGCTGCCAACGCCTCTTCCAATGCTTGTCGAAGCTTCGGAGGAGTCTCTACAGGGTTGAAACCGACGAAGCGCTTCATGATTCGCCCTTCGCGGGTAATGATGAAGCTTTGAGGAATTGATTCTCTGCCCTGCATAAGGGTGAGGGCGACATCAGCAGTGGCCCAACCAACGTGATAGTCAACATTATATGCGTGCACAAAATCGCGTACGGTTTGGGCTGAAGCGTCTGGATTCTCAGTTGATAGTCCAAACATTTCCACCCCACGCGACTGAAACTCCTTGTGCAACTTGACTAGCTCTGGAGTTTCCAGTCGGCATGGGCCGCACCATGTGGCCCATAAGTTCACTAACAACACCTTGCCTGAATAATCGGAGAGCCTGATGGGAGATCCGTTGGCACCTCTTAGCTCGGCTTCCAGGACATTTGCCGGCAAGCTGTTCAGAGGCATACCAGCTGTGCTGGGTCCGTTACCGCTCGAAGATGAGGTTGGGGTCGCATCGTTGGAATTGCAGCTTGAAAGAGTAAACAACGCAATCAGGACCAACACAATCAGCGTCAAGACGAGACGTGAAGGAGTCCAAAACCTTTTCATCGCTTTTCGTTTATCCATTTCCTTGCCAGTAACAATTCCTTGTCTGTAACAATTAATCTTCGTCAGTTACTTCTTCTTGCCAAATCTGAACGAGTCGAGAATAACTGGCGTTTCACCTTTAGCTCCAACATCATCGACCGAAGACAATTCCGGAGCTAAAGATGTAGATAGCATTGTTAACGTTGCGCCGGTCGTGTCACCTTCTTTTCCAGTTGGCAGGAAGATGACCCTTCCCCACAATTGGATATCACCTTGTTCGGTACCCTTTGAAAGACCAACCCATCTAAACTCATACCCCCTGATCGTATTTACCATAGTTGGGCCTTCCGACACCTTGCGGTAATTTGGATAATTTTTGGACAGCAAAGCACTCAATTCCTCAACGCGTCTTGGAAAGTTCGGCAGATCGGCGTCATACGTACCCGCGCTGGTATACCAACCTACGGTAAATCTCTCTTGAGTGAAGTCTGGAGGTAAGCGACGTTCGACTCTGGCAAAACTGCTGGCACCGGGAACGCCTGCTTTCGGGTCCTTCTGCCAAGAATCGGGATAATAGAATGAAAAGTCGAAGTAGTGTTCGGCGAGCTTGCTGTCAAGATTCTCATTCGAATTCTCGAATGCGGTCGTACCGAGCGGTGGAACGTAATTATCTTCCTGCGGAGTTGAAGCTTGCGCAACCGGTGTCGTCTCGGCGTTAGCGTTTGTGTTTTTGTTGGTCTCTACTATTGGACGATTATCGTTTTCCTGACGATTGGCTTGCATCGCCTCGAGACGAGGCTTCACGACTACAAAGAAGATCGCAGCGAGTGCACCTCCGCTGATGAGTAAGAACAAAAGGACGCCAGCAATTATCCACGGTAGCTTCGACTTCTTTTTCGGCGGAGCAACAGCAGGAGGCAAGGCTACCGAGCCCGTTTGTGCTTGTACCGGCGTTGGGGGTGGACCAGGGGCCGCAGGAACTGGTGCCGTCAGCATAACCGTTTCTTCCGATTCTGGGGGCGGAGCCGGTGGCGGAGGAGTAGGTACTGCACCAGCAGATGTTTGCGCGAAGCCGGTTGTGGGCGGAGGTCCGGTCGGCGCTGTGTTTCTAGGCAGCGCAACTGTAGAGGCAAAGGACGACTCCGCAATGGTCGCGTTGGGATCGGGCAAATCCCGGCTCGTCGCCTTCTCGGACATGGCGCTGACGTCGGCGGGAGTCGCCCGCATAGTCGCATTTGGATCAAATGGCTGCGGGGCAATCAAAAGACCGCCGTCAAACGTGCAGAACTTCTGCCCTTCATCCGGAAAGGTACGATTACACTTCGGACAACTCTTCATACAGAAGACCTCAATTGGTAATCAAGCCGTGTCCGATATGCTTTCGTCTTGTCGACTTTTCCACATAAGCCTTACTGCTGGGAATAGCGACAAGCTGAAGCATATCGGACATCGGGTTGCGTGATTAGTTCTGACGGGCCTGGGCGAGTTTCTGTTCCAATCCTTTATTACCAGGGTCCAGGTCCAGTGCTCGTTGGTAGGCACGAACGGCGTTCGTTTTCTGTTTGGCCTTCATGTAACCATCGCCAACTCCCTCGAATCCAAACGACCCCGCCAACTGCTTTTTTTCACCCAGCACTGCCAGTGACGAAGCTCGTTCATACGTTCCTTCTGCTTCGGATAAGCGATTCAACGCAAGGTAAGTACGACCCAAAAGGATAAAAGGTTGAAACGCTCGAGAGCTTACCTCAGTTGCCGTCTTCAGATAGGGTTCCGCTTCAGTGTATCTCTTGTAAACGATCAGGAGACGACCCATTAACACGAGGCTCGTTGAGTTCTTTGCGTCTAAGTCAAGCGCCCGCTTCAAAACGGGTTCAGACTCTGGCCACAATTGTTCTCCCTGCAACGACTCAGCAATCAAATTCAATGTCGCGGGATCCTTTGCTAACTCGGTGGCCTTTGCATACAAAGGCACCGCTTCTCCTTGTCGACCCACGTGGTTTAATACTCTCGCAAGGTGGGCGTATGCCACCGCAAATTGTGGCTCAAGCTCAATCGCTCTACGATAAGAGTGCTCTGTTTCACTATTGAAGATGCCGCGCGCCTGAAGCGCAACACCTAGACGATCCCAACCAACCGCCGCCTTTGGATCGATTTGAACCGCTCGACGCGCAAAGGTCTCGGCGTCAGCAAATCGCTTGGCGTTATCCCCTCCAACACGCGGCAGAACCAACACTACACTCAGCGCAATATAAGCATCAGCCTCATTCGGAGCCCACGTTATCGCATTTCGATAGGCAGCTTCAGCATCTTCCCAACGTTGCTGATCGGAATAAACATTTCCTAACCCATATGCCGCGCGGGCGTCTTTCGGCTTCAGCTTCAGGACACCTTGATATGCTTCTTCAGCTTCAGCGAATTTGTGCACATCGCGGAAACCGTTGCCCGTATCTAGCAACTCTTCGACCCGTTCGGCGACTCCTGCCGCTGATCCTCGGGTGGTTCTGTTCGGAGGTTTTGTGGCTGAGGTTCCGGGTTTGGGCTTTCTCTTTGCTTCCGGGTTTTTCGCCCTAAAGATACCTGCCCCGCCACCAATGTCTGTGCCGACATCCTGGCCAAACGCATCGCCGGCAAGCCCAAAACAAAGCGCCACCAAAATCAAAACGGCGCGCAGTATTCCTAAAGCTTTCATCACTGGGTCTCCTGAGTCTTTATAGCTTGGATTACGAATAATTGAGACTAATTCCCGACTTGGAGTTTGCTACTAAATGTTTCTTCGATGACGAACTTAATATCAACAGGCAAGCCGGATTGTAGCAGCTTTTGCTGGATGAGCTAATCGGATCTGGCAGGCCGGGGCATGAGCGGCACTGGAATACGGTCAGGAGCCACTGCGGACAAGCCGAAATCCAAGCAAGGGGTTCTTCGTGCTGGCAGGAATAAACTCGCGCATGGATGAAGTGATTGGGGCCTCAACCTTGGCAGGATCACTCACGTAACAGGCTCCGCGAATAGTCACCAAATCTCTAGTCGCACTCGGAATCACCGTGGTGTTTCCTGGATAAGCCGAGACCCTTGACGAGGTCCACTCCCACACATTGCCAATCAGGTCAGAAACCCCCCACTTATTTCTACCGTTGGGCCGAGACCCGACTGGCGAGGGGGAACCTTCTTTAATAATGGCGTTACTTTCCTGCCAATCTTTGCCCCAGGGATATAGATCGTTTTGGGATCCATTCCTGGCAGCATACTCCCACTCTTCTTCTGTCGGTAAGCGGTAAGCCGCACTGTCACGCTTTGATCGCCAGGCAGCAAACTCATTTGCATCTTCTTGAGAAACACTCACGACGGGCCATTGTTCCTGACCAAGAGGCGGCTTCGTACCCGACCAATACCCAGGAGCAACATGGTTCGTCTCGCGTACGAAGACCGCATACTCGGCATTGGTAACCTCGGTCTTATCCATGAAGAAAGTCTGAACCTCAATTGGGTGCGGTGGTCGCTCCTGCGGGGCACCACCGTTGCGGCCCATCTCAAAAGCACCACCCTCGATCTGAACCAACTCAGGAGATGGAACTGGTTGCGGATCTTCGACTGGCGGTTTTGTAATCGGTGGTGGTGTTCGCTTAGAACGAAAAATGAAGTAAGCACCAGTCCCAACTCCGCTCAAACCGAGAATAACTGTTACAGCTACAATCAAAAGGATTGGAGTGTTTCTTTTGGGAACTACCGGAGGAACATCAGTGACTATGGTTGGCGCCTGCTGACTCAGAGATTGACCAGGAAAACTGTTGATGCCGGCTTCCTGCACTTGAGCGTTGTCGGGCTCCGCGATTGTGGTTCTCGGTGGAATACTGACAGACAAGCGTTGCAGCCTGTCTTCCAACTCTTGCGCTTGTTGGGCCATTCGCTCGAGCTTCTCTTGTTGCTCTCGTTCTCTGGCGAGTCGCTCTTGTTCCTGTCGAGTGCGTTCTTCTTGATCCCTTCGAGTCTGTTCTTCTTGTTCGCTTCTGGCGCGCTCTTCCTGTTCGCGTTTTCTGGTCTCGGCTTCCTGCTCCGCTTTCAGCCGTGCCGCCGCATCATCTTCGGCTTTGCGTCGTAACTCAGCCTCGCGAGCCCGGTTTTCTTCTCTCTCACGCTGCAGCGCAGCCGCGGTATTCGAGAGTTGTTGTTGGAGTTCTCCCTCGAGGTTCACCGTGCCCGGCAGGGAGTCGAAGGAGGCAGCAAAGTTCGTCTCGTTCGGGTTCACAGGTGCAATTGCCGTGTCATTAGTGATCGGAGGAGCAACTGCTGTGTCGTGCGAGATTGGGGGCGCGCCGGTGTTTGTTGAAAATCCGGGAGCCTGTGTGTTTACCGCCTGGGGGATTTCAGAGGCTATTGTCTTGTTTGGATCAAGGGCTCCGGTCGGACGGCCGGTTGTTAAGACAACAGGCGACGAGCTCATTGCGCCGCGCAATTCTTTCAGGAATGAATCGATCGAATCGACGCGATCTGCAACCTCTTTTTCCAATGCGTGCCGCACGACGCCCTCAATCTGTGGCGGCACGGAGACACCCATTGATTGAAAGCTTGGTGGCGGCAGCGTGAGGTGCTTCTTCATTATCGACGGAATCGAAGAACCCTTGAATGGCACTTCGCCCGCAAGCATTTGATAGAGGATCACCCCGAGGCTGTAGATATCGGCGCGCGCGTCCGGCTCATCGTCGGACCACTGCTCTGGGGCCATGTAGAAAGGTGAACCCATCAGTCCGCTCGTCTGAGCTTGAATGAAGGAACCCAGCAGCTCACCCGACTTGATCTTGGCTAAACCGAAATCAAGGATTTTCAAACCCTCAGCGACCGGTATATCCTCCTGAACCATGATGTTCAGCGGCTTGAGATCTCGGTGCACAATGTTTTGCCGGTGGGCAGCACCCACTCCCGAAGCAACCGGGGTGATCAATTCCAGGGCCCGCTCGGGTTTCATCGCGCCTTCCTCGGTGAGTATCTCTTGAAGCGATCGACCCTTTACGAACTCCATTACAAGGAACGGCATTGTGCCCCTGATCATTCCAAAGTCCGTGACCGCGATAATGTTCTGATGTCTGATGGCCGCGGCCGCGAGCGCCTCCTGCCGGAAACGCGTTGCCAACATCGGATCGTTTCCTACTAGATCCGGAAGAATGATTTTGATTGCATGCGCTGTCTTAAGAAATATGTGGCGGGCTTGAAACACGACTCCCATGCCGCCCTGTCCCAAACGGCGCTCCAAAAGATAGCGACCATCAAGAGTGGGTTCGCCAAGAAGGGAGGGAGAGGTCGCGTCACCGTCTTGAGGACAGTGATTGATTTCGTCGGCGAAACAGCGCTTACAAACAGGACATTCTTTCATTCAGTGGTTTGTAAAACTCGGGCCAGGCTTATGCAGCCTCGTAATCGTCGGTGTGGCTTTTCGATTTGCCTCCGCTGGTTTATACCTCTGCGTCCAGACACACGTGTCTGATCTGATTTGGTGCGAAGCATTAAGTGCATCTGAGATCGTCTCTCAAGGACAGATCGACGGGTCCGGCCGTGACCCTGATTCGTTAAACACAAACGCTGGCTGATTTTAGCGGCTAGAAGAAGCGCAAGCAACCGCGAAGATTGGCAAGGTAGTTTCCCTTAGGGAGCGCCGCCCTGCTGCACTTTGTCATTACGTTGAGCCGGGTTGGCTGGTTCGACCACATCGTGTCCGACCAATTAGCGCACTCCCTAAGTCGTAATCACCTGATAACCACATTCACAAGTCTCTTCGGAACTACAACTACCTTTACCACCTCGTGACCGTCGACCAATGCCTGAACCCTCTCATCGGCCAACGCGGCACTTCTCAATTCGTCTTCAGAGACGTCTGGTGATGTAATCAATCGAGAGCGAAGTTTACCGTTGACCTGCACAGGAATTTCCAACTCTTCGCTTCGAGCAAGCTCCGGATCCGCGGCGGGCCACCGTGGGCCAACCTTAGGTGAGCCGCTCAGCAAGCCACCAGAGTGATTCAATCCCTCCCATATCTCTTCTGCGATATGTGGCGCAAACGGAGTCAGCATTACAACCAACGACTCCAGAGCTTCGCGAACCACGGCAACATCAGCCGGCGATGACTCAACGGGATCCGCTTTGAATTCGCTCAGCTGATTAAACAACTCCATCAATGCCGCAATGCTGGTGTTCAGATGGAGCTGCTCGAAATCAGCAGTTACTTTTGCAATCGTTTGATGAGTTTTGCGCCGCAAGGCGCGGGCCTCTGTACTAATACCGCTGAGATCTACAGTTCCCTCTGGATTTGACAATCTTTCCTGCCACTTCCAGACCAACGTGTAAACACGGCGCAAGAACCGCACTGCGCCTTCAATTCCAGACTCCAACCAACGGAGCTCGTTCTCGACGGGCGCCGCAAACAATACAAATAAACGAGTCGCGTCGGCTCCGAATGCCGCAATCATCTCGTCCGGATCGACACCGTTGCCGAGGCTCTTTGACATTGCTTTCCATTCGTCGGTTCCCTCGACGCGGTTTGTCACCATCCCCTGGGTCAACAACTTCTTCACCGGCTCATCAAAACTAACCAGACCAATGTCGCGCATGAACTTCGTCCAGAAGCGCGTATAGATCAAATGCATCACTGCATGTGAATCTCCACCGATGTATTGATGTACAGGCGTCCATTGCTTCACGATGTCGGAACTAAACGCCGAATCTTCATTCCGCGGATCGCAGTAACGGAAAAAGTACCATGACGAATCGACAAAGGTGTCCATCGTGTCAGTGTCCCGCCGCGCAGCCCCATGACAGTTTGGGCACTCAGTATTTACAAATTCTGGGACACCTGCCAGCGGTGATTCTCCTGTACCGGTGAACGCTGCCGTCGCAGGCAACAATACTGGCAACTGTTCGTACGGAACTGGAACCATTCCGCACTTCTCGCAGTAGATGACCGGCACGGGTGCGCCCCAGAAGCGTTGTCGTGAAACACCCCAGTCTCGAATCCGATACGTGATAGCACCTTCGCCAAAGCCGTCCTTTTCGGCAAAGGCTGTCATCGCAGGTATTGCGAACTCCGACAGTTTTCCTCCCCAATCACCGCTATTGATTAAGACACCATAGTCAATGAATGCCCGGTTCATCTCGGCAGACTGATCGGTTCCCGTAATGGAAGTAGGCTCCGCCTTCGCTTGCGCATGAGTGACCGGAGCAATGACCTGCCTGATAGGCAACGAATACTTCTGAGCGAATTCGAAATCGCGCTCGTCATGCGCTGGCACACTCATGACGGCACCCGTTCCATATTCAACCAAAACATAGTTGGCCACCCACACAGGAACACTCTCGCCACTAAAGGGATTGATTGCGAGTATCCCAGTGTTGAGCCCCTCCTTCACCTCGTCGCCGAGTTCACCCCGGGTTGCACGTTGACTCTTGACCTTCGCTGCGAAAGCTTCGATATCACTCTTCAGCGCTGAGTCTTTCAGCAAGTCTTCAAGCATTGGATGCTCTGCTGATAACACGACCGCGGTGGCGCCAAATATGGTGTCGATACGAGTTGTAAAGACACGAATCTTGTTGTCGCTGTCTTTAATCGCGAAGTCGATGAACGCACCTTCGCTACGTCCGACCCAATCGCGCTGCCGCTTCAGTACTTTTTCAGGCCAGCCTGACTCAATCTGATCGATGTCCGCAACTAGTTGTTCGGCATAGTCAGTGATGCGTAAGAACCACTGCTCGAGATCGCGTTTTTCAACAGGCGTGCTACATCGCCAACAGATTCCGCCCGACGATTGCTCGTTGGACAAGACAGTGTGTTCCTTTGGACACCAGTTAACTTGCGAGACCTTTTTGTAAGCGAGGCTGCGCTCCAGCATCTTCAAGAAGAACCATTGGTCCCACTTGTAATAATCCGAGCGGTGGGCAGCGATCTCGCGCGACCAATCGTAGCTAATTCCGAGACGCTGCAGTTGACCGCGCATGTGCGCAATGTTTTCCTCAGTCCAGTCTCGCGGATTGACACCGCGCTTGATCGCCGCCTGTTCGGCCGGCTGACCAAAACTGTCCCAACCGATCGGATGCAAAACGTTGAAACCCTGCAGCCGTTTGAACCATGCGAGTGCGTCGCCGATCGAATAGTTGCGGACGTGCCCCATGTGTAAGAACCCTGATGGATACGGTAGCATTTCGAGGCAGTAGAACTTCTCTCGTGTATCATCCGGACTTACCTCAAACGCCTTCATTTCCGCCCAGCGTTGTTGCCACTTGGTTTCGACTTGTTCAGGAAAGTATTTTTCGTCCATGGCCTTATCCAATCTACACTTAACATGTTTCATCGGGCAGAAACAAAGTTAAAGCTCCGCCCCCGATTGATATTTGATTGTTTGTGACTTAGGGATTCGCCGCTCCGCGAGAAATGCGCGACTAAGCGCGATGCAGAAGCGGCACCGTTAGGAGGAGTTTAGTTGGCGGTCGTTTCGAAAACATACTCAATAAACCGATGAATGGATATTAACCCAAGATGGCAAGTCTGTCTAAGCGATTTTGGCCACAGATTTCACTATCCTTGTACAAACGACCGTAACTTTTCCAAATTCTTGATGTCAGCTCGCGGATCATCATACGGGGTCTCAAGAATGAACGCGCAGTGCCTTAGCTTTGGATGTTGAGCTACGCGTCTTAATGCCCCCTCACCAATATGTCCTTCACCGATGTGCCAGTGCCGGTCTACCCGTGAGTTGTAAACGGCACGCGAGTCGTTGAAGTGGACGGCTCGAACATTCTTGAGACCCACGGTTCGTTGAATCTTCTCTACCAGCGCATTCAATCCTTCTCGGTCGCGAATGTCGTAGCCGGCCGTAAACGCATGAGCAGTATCGAAACAGACTCCCAGAGGCAGGCTTGGGCAGTCGTCCATTATCGCTCGAAGATGTTCAAAGCGATGACCAATACAATCACCCTGGCCCGCGGTGTTTTCGAGCAGGATTCGAAGCGAGCCGAGTTTTAACCGCTTACTTGCAATCTTTAAGCTCTCGGCGCACATAGCAAGGCCATCAGTCTCGCAGGCACCTCGTGCGCTTCCCGGATGAACGACAAGATAATCGACTCCAAGTACAAGTGCGCGTTCGATCTCTTCACGAAATGATTCCCGCGACTTGTTAAGTATCGTCGCGTCGGCCGCGGCCAGGTTCACCAGATAATTGCAGTGTATTAGTACCGGGGAAACGCGTGTGAGCCTTCGCGTCTTTCGAAATAGAACAACGTCGTCGACGGTCAATGGCTTGGCCATCCAACCACGGGGATTACGTGAAAACAGTTGAACGGTATCGCAGCCTGTGTCTTTGGCAACGATGAGGGCGTTGTGAAGACCACCTTTGATTGGGGCATGGAAACCGATGCGGGGGCTGAGCCGAGCTTTGTTCTTTGAGCTTTGTACTTTGTGCTTGGTACTTTGTACTTTGCTCTTTGTTGCCGACATACCTGATCGCTAAATTGACCTCCCGGCGAAGACACAAAGTACAAAGCTCAAAGAACAAAGTACAAAGCACGGACCTGCTTAGTTTCCGCCTCCTTGCGCCTCCATCACCCGCAACATGTTTCCGCCAAGAATCTTGTCAATATCCCTTTCCGAATATCCCCGCTTTAATAACTCCCGCGTGAGATTTGGTAAGTCAGCAACTGACGCCAGATCCGATGTCGTCGCCTGAACACCATCAAAGTCAGAACCGATCCCCACATGATCGATTCCCACTAGCGTCACAATGTGATCGATGTGGTCAACGATCCGCGACACTGTCACTGCGGGCAAACGCCTTCCATACTGTTCTTGTCTTACTCGATCACGCGCCAATTTCTTATGAACCGCATCTCCGGGTTCGCCGTCAGACGCTTGTTTGACCAGTGGCGCAATTTCCGCGTCCAGCTGTTTTTTCTTCTGACTCCAACCGGGCTCGATGTGTTCAGGGTAAAAGATCACATTTACGACGCCCCCCGTTTTGGCTAAGGCTCGAATCATGTCGTCAGTCAGATTGCGTGGTACGTCTGCAATGGCTCGACAGGCAGAATGAGTTGCCACAATTGGTTTAGTGGAAGTGTTTACGATGTCCCAAAACGTTTTGTCCGACACGTGCGAAACGTCAACCATCATACCCAGGCGGTTCATTTCGTGAACGACGCTTACGCCAAACTCATTGAGTCCCCGTGTCGCACCAACTTCATCACCCGACGAGCCCGCCCAACCGGTACTGATGCTCCATGCCGGTGACATATAACGAACACCCATCCGGTAATAGCGCTCAACATTCTCAAGCCGCTCATCGATGGCATACCCACCTTCAAGGCCAAATAGCGCGGCAATCTTTCCGGCCTCTGCGGCGCGACGTACATCAGCGGCCGTAGTTGCTAACTGCCATGTCTCAGGATGCTGCTCAGCCAGCAGACGAATCGCGGCGATTTGATCGTCTGCTCGCTTTATGGCACGCGCTCCGCCACCTCCAAACAGCTGCGGTTCGACCCAGATTGAAAAAAACTGTGCGTCTAACCCACCGGTCTTCGCCCTTACCGCGTCAAAGTGTCCATCTGTTAATTTCTGCTGCAGGTCGACATCCTCATCGAGAACACGTTGTACCGTGTCCGCGTGCATATCAATGGCGATGGCGCGGTTATGAATTGTCAGGGGATCGTTGCTGGCCTTTCCTCGTGAAACTTCAGATTGGGTTGTAATTTGTTCCTTCATCTTGTAGCGACGGCATCCGGTCGAAAACGCTGCGAAAAGGCAAAGCGTAATTAAAGCACAACTTGTGTAGCCAGTTTTAAGGTTTGTCGGAAGGCCGTGATATTTAATAATCTTTACTCTGTGGAGCACTCGTTTTGATGGTACGTAAGGCAAGTTCCAGCAGGCAAGGGGCGTCTTGCCAAGCAAAGCGCAACTACTGTATTGTGCCGTGTCCACTTCACATGCTTGGACCGGGGTTTGGTAGGTTGAATCTTTGTGCGCGGGACTGGCAAGATCTTTAATGTCCGATATGCTTTGGCTTGTCGTGATGCACCACACGAACCTCGTTCCAATGACGACGACAAGCTAAAGCATATCGGACATCTGCCCCCTTCCGTTCCGAACGATTTCCTGTAAGGAGTAATTTTAATATGTTCTCAAAAGACGGCAAAACGAAAGATGTGGCAACACCACGAATTTGCGACGTCGTTTGGCACAATGGCCAGTTTATTAAGTGGAACGACGCGCGCGTGCATGTGATGTCTCATGTACTTCACTACGGCTCCAGCATTTTCGAAGGCATCAGATGTTATTCGTCGAAGCGTGGACCAGCCGTTTTCCGCCTCCGAGAACACATGCAGCGTTTTCTGAATTCGGCAAAGATCTATCGGATGGAACACCCGTGGAGTTTGGATGAACTTTGCGAAGGCGCCGTCGAACTTGTTAGGCGCAGTACCATGGAGCAGTGCTACATCCGTCCAATATTGTTCCGCAGTCTCGACGAACAAAATCCGGCTTTCGGTGTAAACCCGTTTCCTAATCCGCTCGCCTGTTACATTGGAGCGTGGGACTGGGGCAAGTATCTGGGCGACGAAGCCATTGAACGTGGAGTCGATGTCTGCGTCTCAACCTGGAACAGGCTAACGCCAAACTCGATGCCAGCCATGGCCAAGAGCGGCGCCAACTACATGAACTCCCAACTCATTAAGATGGAAGCGCTCCTCAATGGATTCGCTGAAGGAATTGCTCTAGACGATCGCGGCTACGTCTCTGAGGGCTCTGGTGAAAACATTTTCATGGTCGCCGGCGACGTAGTACTAACTCCACCACTTTCATCCTCAATCCTTCCCGGCATCACGCGTGACAGCGTCGTTCAGATTTGCCAGGAATTAGGAATCACTATCAAGGAACGCACCATTCAGCGTGCTGCGTTGTATGTTGCTGACGAACTTTTCTTCTCGGGTACAGCTGCCGAAATCACTCCGATTCGTTCAGTCGACCGCATCACTGTCGGGAACGGCGGGCGCGGACCAATTACTGAAAGGATTCAAAAGGTATTCTTCGAAATTACAAAGGGCGAGCGCAAAGCTCCAGGTAATTGGCTGACCTACGTTAATGATCAGAAGCAAACGGCGGATAATAACGGTTACGCTGGAGCGATCGAGACAGCCACCAGCACTGAGCCGGTTCTTAGTTATCAGACCGCACCGAGCGAGTAGTTCTCAATAAAACAAGTCTGTCTTACGAACAGTGGGTCAGATGTCCGATATGCTTTAGAGCCTCTTGCAAAATTCACCGGCGTCAACGAGCGCGTAAGAAAATCTACGACCGCAACCAAGAAACGCCGAGTGAACGATTATCAGCAAGGCTAAATGTAACTCCGCCATTGAGCCATGCGCTTTTTTGCGCGAGTTGT
>DASYRR010000300.1:0-8069 GCA_036004125.1 Pyrinomonadaceae bacterium
GAGGCGTGGAAACTCATCGCGCCGGAGAAGCTGCACGCGGCGCTTTAGTTAGTAGTTAGTTTCCGTTGAATTAGAACAAGTTCGGAAGAGAGCAGGTGCAACGCACAAACCTCACTAGAAAGGACCAGTTGGAGAGGACCAAAACGATGCAGCCGAGTACTTCACTAGAAAAGAACAAGTAGGGAAGGGGGCAAGCGCAAATCACGAATCTCAACAAAGCGAAACCAAGCGCGCCCCCGCGGGTGCATGCCAAGGCCTTCAGAAAGAAATGTATGATCGCCGAATGTGAATCGAGGTTGGTGCATTCAATCCAGCGGGGGCGCGCTTGGTTTCGCTTTGTTGAGGTTCGTGATTTGCGCTTGCCTCCTTCCTAACTTGTTCTTTTCTAGCGAGGTTCGTGATGCGCCGCTTGCCCTTCCCAACCAGTTAAATTCTAGTGAGGTACGTGATTTACCGACTCACTGACAACTGACCAACTATGCCCAAATACGTAGCCTTTCTTCGCGCTATTAATGTCGGTGGCCACACCGTAAAGATGGATCAGCTTCGAAGTCTGTTTGAAGAGCTTAGCTTCGCGAACGTGGAGACATTCATCGCCAGCGGTAACGTCATCTTTGACTCAAAAACCACCAACGCTAAGTCGCTCGAACGGAAGATAGAGAAGCACCTGAAAGAGTTGCTTGGTTATGAGGTGACTACATTCGTTAGGTCTGTTGCAGAACTGGCAGAAATCGCTCGCTACCAACCTTTCAGCGAGAAAGAACTTACGGCTGATGGAAACACTCTCTTCATCTGTTTCGTTGCCGATAGACCAGCAAAAGAGGCGACTAAAAAGTTGCTATCGCTCTCTTCAATGATAGACGCATTTCACGTCAACGAGCGCGAAGTATATTGGCTCTACCGCAGACGAAACGGCGAATCAAAATTCTATGGGCCACCACTTGAGAAGACTCTTGGGTCGCAGACTACAGTGCGGAATTCAAATACTATCAAAAGGCTCGTAGTGAAGTATTCTCCCAAAACGTGATTTGTCGAGCCATACTTTGTGAGCGTCAGTAGTTGCCTAGTAAGCTGTTAGGCCTTTGGGACAACGAGACTCAACATCAAGGCCCTCCTTGGAGTGCGGTAACCTGTTACCGCTTTGCTACAGTGAGACTCAATTTATTGGTTTGCCTTGCTGCTCGAGCGAAATAGTGTTCCTAGTCCCCGCAGAGGCCGAATGCAAAACGTCTCGCTGTACCAAAGCGGTAGCAAGCGACCGCACTCCAAGGAGGAGCTACCGCTCACGCCGTTGCAGACTTCGCCTGGAACCGTGGCACAAACTCTTCCGTAACGAATGATTCAAAACTAGTCGGCGTCGTGTTCGCTGACGAGCGGCCCTCCAAGGGTCTCACATGACCGGAGTTCAGCGCCGAGCCCATTTCGATGATGAGACTGGCAATGCTTGACGTGAGTCCAGCTTGGGTTAAGGCACCATAAACTTGCTCGTCAGTTAACTGCACATACTTCAGGTCGGGTTTGTTTATGGCCGTCCCGATGATTGAGGTGACTTGTTCCATGGTTAAATCCCGCTCCCCTAAGAGTTCGTGCGTTTCCGAATTAGAAACGGGTTCGAGGAGAGCCTTGGCGACGGCTGCTCCGATATCGCGCGTAGCAATCATTGGAATCTTCAAATCTGAGCGCAAGGAGTCAGCAACAACACCCATCGCTTGAATCGTGCCGATGTGACCCAAAGTGTTATCCATAAAGTATGCAGCACGAAGGTTCAGGAGAGTGAGATCCGGAATACGATTGAGGCACCCTTCGAGATAGTGTAAGCCGGCGATCGGACCAGTACCGGCAGCTTTATCCGCACCCACACTACTTAGCGTAACCACATACTTTACTCGCTCGCGCTCAACCGCACCTGCGATCGCTTCCGCTGTTTGATTCTGTTCAGCGCGATAGTCTGAACTGGTCATGTTAGGCGGGATCATTGCATAGACTGCCTGAGCGTCCACAAACGCCTTCGCCAAACTGGTTGTGTCCATCGCGTCACCAACAAAAACCTCGGCGCCTTCAGCTCTGAGCGATGCCAGACGATCGGGGTTCCTCCCGATTGCTCGTACTTTGTGTCCTTTAGCCAACAAAGTTCTAGCAACCACATTTCCGGTGTTCCCCGTTGCTCCCATAATTGCGTACATCATTCACCTCCATTTGTTAACGGTCCGTTGCGAGGGGTCAAAGATCTTTATGACTCGCCGCCACTCCAAACAATCCGATGAAATAACTTGTCCATCTCATCCGCCGGCTCCTTCATCCCGCGATCAATCCACCAGCGCAACAACGAAAGCAGAGCGCCCGCATGTGCACACGCGAGGGCAGGACGATCCTGAGCGGGAATCTTTGCTCCCCTGGGTATTTCGCTAAGTCGTCGCTCTATGCCCCGAGCAAAATGGCCCTGCGCCAATTCAAAATTGTCGTACATCCGACCCGATGTTCTTAACGCTTCGACAAACTGGCGCGCCTCCGCTACGTGAGTGAAGAACTCCTTCACCGGAAACACGCGGTCCGACTTGTCGCCATGGGCCGACAGTGCCATCGCCAGGGCTTCAAAGAACTCGTCCGCATCGCTCATCAGTAAGTCGTCTTTATCGCTGAAGTGAGAATAGAAAGTGGAACGGCCGACTTGTGCTCGATCCAGCACATCCTGCACAGTGATTGAATCGAATGGTTTCTCCTGCATGAGTGAGACGAGCGCGTCACCGAGTGCATCGCGAGTTTTACGCACGCGAGCGTCTATCTTCTTTTTCTTTAAGTGAGGAATATGTGTCTTCGCGAGACGTGTGTTGTCGGACATTACCCACCTCAGTGTTCAGCTACTAAGCTCCGCGTGATCCAAACGCTGGACAGTTTCGTAGCACGCCCCGAAACTGTCGAAACTGTCGCGCGCATTAAAATCTTGGGCATACCGTCAATAGCAAAGAACATTAACCACAAAGCTGCCCTGCCTGTCTTCGGACAAGCAGATAACGAGATGAAACTTTTGACGGTGAAGAGACAATGCAAGTGATCTGTCTTTCCAAACCAGTTTGAAATCAAAGGGGACTTTCTCATTAAGTTTCTAAGAAGGCACGAAGGCACAAACTGTTTTGAGGCTCAAAGAAGAAAAATCTTTGTGCCTTCGTGCGTTTGTGGTTAAGGCCTTTTCCTAAAACGTTACGGATCAATACAGGAGTCAGTTCAATCCATGATCTCTTTACAGAATATATCCAAAACCTTCCAGACACCCGCTGGAACTTTTACCGCCTTGAAAGACGTCACTCTGGAAATCAAAGGCGGTGAATTCGTGGGACTGATTGGAAAATCCGGAAGCGGAAAATCAACCTTGCTAAATATGATTGGTGGGATCGATCGTCCCTCGTCTGGTAGCGTCGCAGTCGGTAATACGGATATCCAGGATCTCAATGAAAACAAACTAGCGTCGTGGCGTGGCCGAACCGTTGGGTTTGTCTTTCAGTTCTTTCAACTGCTGCCCACGTTAACAGCCGTCGAGAACATCATGTTACCGATGGATTTCAGTAACTCGTTTCCGGTACGCGAACGCCGGCAGCGTGCGCAGAGCTTGCTCGAGCGAGTCGGCCTGAGCAATCACGCAGACAAACTTCCGGCGACACTTTCCGGGGGCGAACAACAACGCGTGGCCATCGCTCGCGCTCTCGCAAACGAGCCATCTGTGGTCCTGGCTGATGAGCCCACCGGTAACCTGGATTCGGTAACAGCAAATTCCGTTTTCGATCTATTTAGGGAAATGGCGAACACGGGCACAACCGTCTTGATCGCCACCCATGAAGCAGACATCGCGCGAGTCATCGACCGAACCGTTGAGATCTCAGACGGCGCACTCATTTCATGATGACTACCCCTACGCGCAAAGCCATTCGAGACTTCTGGCAGGAACGAACGCGCACTCTCTTAGTCGTCCTGGCCATCGCCTTAGGCATCGCCGCCTTCGCTTCAGTGATGTCTTCGTATGCCATTCTCACTCGCGAACTCGACCGTGGTTACCTCGCGACAAATCCAGCGTCCGCAATCTTCCGAATGGATGCAATTGACGACGATCTCATTCAGACCATACTGGCAGATGGTTCTGTGCGCGAGGCTGAAGCTCGAAGAGTAATCAGCGGCCAAATAAAGTCAGGCCCGATTCAGTGGCGAAACCTCACGCTGTTCGTCGTTAAGGACTACGGTAATGTTCGGGTAAGCAAACTCGAGCGCGAACAGGGATCGTGGCCACCGGCGAAAGGCGAAATGCTTGTTGAGCGCGACGCGTTTCAAGTTGCGCATGTCAGTATCGGCGATCGCGTCATTGTGAAGACCGCGAATGGAAATGAGCAGCAACTTCTTATCAGCGGCAGCGTGCACGATGTGGGCCAGGCGCAAGCGCGTATGGAAAACATCGTCTACGGCTACATCACCCTCGACACGTTGGAACAACTTGGGGAACTGCCTTATCTCGACCAACTGAACATTTTGGTTACGCAGAAGGGGTTTGATGAAGATCACATTCGCCAGGTTACGGCGAACGTTCGAAAGATGCTCGAGGATCGCGGACACAAGATCCGGGGAGTGGATCTTCCCAAACCCGGCCAGCACCCTCACTCGGATCTGATGGGCGCACTGTTGCTTTCAATGTCGACTTTCGGATTATTTGTGCTCGCGCTCAGCGGAATTCTCGTCGTCAACTTGCTGACCGCAATAATGGCTGCGCAGGTTCGTCAAATTGGAATAATGAAGGCCGTTGGCGCAACCAGGTTTCAGTTGGCGAAAATTTACCTTAGCCAGGCAGTTTTCCTGGGTGCGTCTGCAACCCTTGTCGCTTTGCCATTGGGAATAATCGGCAGTCGAGCGCTCTGCAGATACATGGCGGTATTTTTGAACTTCGATATCAACAGTTTCGCAGTGCCACTCTGGGTGTACCTGCTCGTACTGCTTGTCGGGATCGTTACACCGCTAACGGCTGCCGCATATCCAGTTTGGAAAGGATCGAGAGTTCCCGTTCGGGTTGCAATAACCGACTACGGGGTCGCTCAGAATAATTTTGGGACAGGTAAACTCGATCAACTGCTCGCAAAACTCGGCGGAAGTTATCGACCAGTGTTGTTGGCTCTCAGAAACAGCTTTCGGCGTCGCGCGCGACTGGCGTTAACCCTGGTGACACTTGCGGCGGGGGGTCTGTTTTTCATGTCGGCCCTCAACGTTCGTGCTTCGATCGTCAACACACTCGATCGAATGTTTGCTGCTCGCAAGTTTGATTTAAGCGTATCGTTCTCCTCACCGCAGCCAAACGACAAGATTGCCAGAGCAGTAAACAAGACGGCTGGCGTGATTGCTTTTGAAGGCTGGTTTAGCACAGAAGGATCGGTGAGTACTAGAACAAGTCCCACAGAAAATCCTGCTCATCCTGCTGGCGGCGTCCTCCAAGGGGGTGGATCAAATGACGAAGATCGATTCACGATTCTTGCCTTACCGTCTGACACTAAGCTATTCAAGCCAGACATCATCGAGGGTCGCAGTCTGACGGCGGGTGATACTAATTCCATCGTCATCAACTCGACTCTGGCCGCGAAGACCCCTACGGCGAAAGTTGGTAACGAGATCAGTCTTCACATCGGACCATCGGACACTGAATGGAAAATCGTCGGTATCACACATGAACCGTTCTCGCCATCAGTCGCGTATATTCCCTTAACTTTCATAGCAAAACGTCATCCGGGAACGACTAACAGTTTGCGCTTGGCACTGGATAAAACCGATGCCGAATCGATCGATGCTGTAAAAGCCGAACTGGATAAGAATCTCGAAAGTGAGGGTCTGCGCGCTCGAGGAGCTGCCAGTAAGGCTGACAGCCGGTTTAGTTTCGATCAGCACATGGTCATGATCTATATCTTTCTGATCATAATGTCGTTGATCATTGGCGGTGTCGGCGGTCTCGGTTTGATGACCACCATGAGCGTCAATGTTCTCGAACGACGACGAGAGATGGGGGTGCTGCGCGCGATCGGAGCAACTTCGACGATGATTGCGATGATTGTTGTTTGCGAGGGATTAACGATTGGTCTACTAAGTTGGATGATCGCTGCGTTGCTAGCTTGGCCGGTTGGCAAAGCAGTGGCCAACTTGATCGTGGGACTGCTCTTCAGAAGTGGCCTGGATTTCGTATTCGAACCGTTGGGATTAGCGGCCTGGCTTCTCGCGTCGATTGTTTTGAGTACCGTTGCTTCGCTATTGCCGGCTCTTAGAGCTTCCAGAGCAACGGTTCGGGAGTCGTTAGCATATGAATAGATATTTCTATTCCAGCGATGACAGGTGTTACTACAGGATGTCGGCGACTTTCTTTGCGGGAAAATTTCTGTGTGAACTCCCTGGGACAGGTGAACATCGGCTTGAATGGATGCCCCTAAAAGATTCCTATGCGTATGCTTTCACGCGTGCCACGCCTGGGCCATTGCAGAATGCCTGCGGAGCACGGAGCGGTAGGCGGTTGTCCCTGGAAGTTCCATACGGTGAGTTTCAATACGTCGCTACCGTTCGGTGTTCCGCATGATGATTAAATGCCTGTCGAAACGATCAGAACGACTCTCACAATCCTTAGCGGTCTTTGCTGGACCGTTGTTTACATCGAAGGAATCCGCCTGGGTTTCAAAGATCGTTCCTATGCGATGCCATTCTTTGCGCTTGCCCTGAATCTTGCCTGGGAACTGCTACATGCACTCTTGGGTTTGCGAAGCCATCCCGACCTGCAAACGATCATTAACGCGATCTGGTTTCTGTTTGACATCGGAATACTGTGGACGTACCTCAAGTTTGGTAAAAAATACTTCCCATCGAGTCTGCCCCAAAGCTGGTTTATCTCCTGGACAGTTCTAGGCCTCGGCACGGCAATTTGCATCCAGTACGCATTTGTCCGAGAGTTCGCACCATTTCGTGGGGGAGCTTACGCCGCATTTCTGCAAAACCTGCTAATGTCCATTCTGTTTATCAACATGCTTGTGCAGCGTGGCAGTCGTGAGGGTCAGAGTCTGGTCATTGCTGTTTGTAAATGGATCGGTACACTTGCGCCAACCATTCTTTTCGGAGTTATAGGCGGAGGCAGCTTTTCTGAACCAAGCTTCCTGGTTCTAGTTGTCGGACTGCTGTGCTCAGTGTTCGATGTGATTTATATCTTTCTGCTGATGTATAAGAGAGTAAGCGCATGAATCGTTCAAAACCTCTGCTTATATTGGTATTCGCCGTCATCGCGGCCGTTGCCGTCTCAGCACATGACACGTGGCTTACGCCCAGACAGTTCCGCGTTCCGCCCGGAACCAGGGTTCGTCTGGACCTCACGAGTGGGATGGCGTTTCCGCATTTGGATACCTCCATAAAGCCGGATCGAATTGATGTCGCGCGCTTTCGCCAGAACGGTAAGATTCAGGAAATAACCGCCCCGGTCGGTGAACCGACATCTTTAGTGCTTAGCGCCATTTTCAAAGATACTGGTATCGCCACCTGCTGGGTCGAACTTAAGCCGAGACAACTTGAGCTGACCCCAACACAAGTCGAAGAATACTTTGCAGAGATCGGTGCCAGTCCCGACGTAAGACAGGTGTGGCAGAACATGAAATCTCCAAAACATTGGCGTGAGGTCTACGTTAAGCACGCAAAGACTTTCATCACTGTTGGAAATAACGAGACAGATAGTTCCTGGAATGAAACGGTTGGGATGTCGTTGGAGATTGTTCCCGATAAGAATCCATTCACCCTGCGAGCCGGCGACGATTTGCCCGTGCGAGTGTTGAAGAATGGCGTCGGGTTCGCAAACTTTCCGGTGGGCATCGTCTTCGAGGGGGAAACGCATGGTCAAATTCGTTCAACTGATGCGAACGGACGAGTCGTCTTTCGCTTAGCAAAACAAGGTCGGTACTTGCTTCGCGGAACTGATCTGAGGTTATCAACTAAACCGAATCTCGAGTGGGAGAGCGACTTTACAACCTTAACGTTTAGTACAAGCTGAGAATACTACTCGGGCATTCGAACCAGTCCTGAAC
>DASYRR010000301.1:0-14705 GCA_036004125.1 Pyrinomonadaceae bacterium
GTCATAGCGAAAGAGAAGTCCCAGTACGTCACCACCCCGCACCGTCACCAGCTCGTCTAGGACGCTGATTCGCTCATTCATATTCTCGGAATGTAATCTCTCAACCACCCCGGCGTTAAGTTGCAAAATGGCAGGGGACAAGTCCTGCGTGACCGCGGCACGTCCGTTCGCCGCGCCACTCAAAAAGAATGGGAAACAAAGAATCGCGAAAAGTACAATCGCTGCTAATGCTCTATTGTGAAAACATATCTT
Organism: Pyrinomonadaceae bacterium; assembly: GCA_036004125.1. Classification (GTDB taxonomy): domain Bacteria; phylum Acidobacteriota; class Blastocatellia; order Pyrinomonadales; family Pyrinomonadaceae; genus PSRF01. Next base: position 253 of record DASYRR010000301.1, read on the forward strand.
CATTAGCGTTGTCGGGAACAATTACGGAAGCTCTATTGTTGCGCTTCAGCGGCTCGCCTACGTTACTCACCAAAAGGCCCGCTCATCAGTGATGTTAGGCTGCCGCTGGACGACCGCCGAAACAGACGATGTAACCGTCGGGGTCCTCGACGTAAAAGTCTTTTGTGCCCCACGCGGTGGCAGTAAGCGGCTTGAGGATCGTTACACCATTGGCGATGCAGCGCTCGTAGAACGCTTCGATGCCGTCGACGCCTGCGGCGGCGTCAAGATGCTCATGTGTCACGCCGTTGGCGGCGCTCGGTTTGGTTTTTGGGCGCTTCCTTCAGGTGCAGTTCCAGGCCGTCCAGATTGCCGATGGCGTAGAAACCCTCCCACGGTTCGGCGAAAGTGAAACCGAGCTTCCGGTAATACGCAATCGAGCGCTCAAGGTCGTCGACGAGGAACTGCGGAGCGAAGGACGTGACACGCGGGTTCGTCGTGATCGTAGTCATCGAAGTCTCCTTTTGTCCGGCTACGTTTGCGCTTCGCCGGCTTGTCTGCTCAACTTAACAAAGAAGCCCGCTCAGGGAGAAGCACGCTTTCACGATTCCAGCATGCTGATCCTGGGCATAGCTGCTCCTGCGGAACCTTGTAGCCGATGTGAGGTCTAACATCAGAGATCAGCGGCGTCCGCCAGGACGTCCGGTGCAACGAATTCGTTGGGCATCTGACGATTGGATCTGCTTCACAATCTCATCAAGACAAGGGACGTATTCTCCATCGGTCGAGACTTGGATCGTAGGCAAATTGAATTTCGGCGCTGCATAACTGTCGGCAGGTAGAATTTCGCCTGTTTCCCTGTAATGGGCAACCCGTTTATCTCCATGAAAAAATTCGCGCCTTGGATTTCCTAAGCCTCGTTGAAGATGACGTCCTGCGGCCACTGCGCCATCGGTGGAGCATAAAACAATCCAGACGCATGCCAACTCAAGGATCTTAGGCATCCTGGGCTCCCAAACCTTATGCTGAAAAGCTGCCTCTATGACAACTGAGATCCTGCCTGCGAGATATTGATTCACTATTTCGAAGAAGAAGTCGGACACCAGACCATTGGTATCTGGTGAAAGTTGGTCGTGTTTAAGACCGTAGGTGTTCACATAGCCCTCTTTGATCTCATCGCGGCTGATGACTGGCATCCAGAGGCGTTCTCCAAGCTTCTTGGCAAGAATGGTTTTCCCCGATCCCGGCCGTCCGGCGATGATGATGCACTTCGGCTTTATGTTCATGTTTCGCTTGTTCGTCGGCAGCGGCGGGGGAATTAGACCGCTTCTCAGATAGGGCGCCTCCTTGGAGACAGTGCGGGGACTTGTCACCGCTTTGTTACTGCGAATCTCAGTACCTACAACGCCCTGTACCAAAGCGGTGACAAGTCCCCGCACTCCAAGGAGGCGCCCCTTCCCCACTTCTCTTATAAACTTGGCGACCTGCCGGGTGGGAGCCAATTGCGCCGCGGTGGTCCACGTCGCAAATCAATTTGGTTGCGGCTCTGCTGTGCTGCACTTCCGCAGCTTGCCAACGCAACTTAACAAAGAAGCCTGCTTATGACGAGTCCTGCTGCAAGCGCTTGTTCGGGTTCGGTTTCGTCGGAACGATTCAAAGTACATCGTGCGGCAGGAGAACGAGATCCTTGTCCCGGTAAACAATCTGCGCAGATGCACCACAAAGATGACCATAGCCGGAGGACCGAGGTTTTCCGTCGCGCCCTTCTATAGTTGGCAAGTCGTAACGAGGTTCGTCACGGCCTTGTCCGTTGCGGTTTGGGGCGACGCGGAACTCGTCGCTAAGAGAAGAGCGAACTAAGAGATAACCGAATCTTGCCATGATAATTTCTCGACATCACACCAAAAAGCGAAGAAGCCCGCTGCTGACTAGTCCGCAAGCCGTCGGACAACAGTCGCATCCTCAGTTAATCAAACCCGCACATAAGCATCCCACTCTCGCTGCGTTGTTGGTATCAAGTTTCCGAAACTCTCACCCGTATGAACCATGCGTAGAATTTCGCTGGCTTTCTCAAAGTCTACTTCCGTATCTGACCAAAATCCGTCATCTCCATAAATCTCAACACGCAATGAACTGTCACTCTCAACATAAAATTCGGCGCTATTGTTACCACCTTGAACACTCAAGCTACTGCGATGATTCTTTAATTCTCCCATTAGATAGACAGCATCATTTAACTCCAAGTCGAACTCCTGACTCAGGTAGTCGACTCCTTCCTGATAACGCTCGCGCAATGGAGCTGCGGCGCTAAACTGTTTCAGTGTGACTTTCATCTCGCGAATTCAATCAGTAATGCAACACTTCGCTTGCGACTCGCCCACGCAACTACGAACATAAAGTTACTCACCGGGGAGTCCGCTCCAAGCGCTTGATTGGGCTGCGCCGCTAAATAATGAGCGGTGAATTACTTTGGTGACTTTCAATATCCATTTCGTTCCTCAACGCTAGTAATACGTGATTACCCGAAGCTCGGCACGATACGCCTGAGGTTCTCCGTCTTTTTCAGATTGAATGGAGCGTGTTTTCTTGGTCCAGTTCCCATAGGAGTCATACTCAATGTTCAGCAACGACCGAACGCCTGCGCTTCAGCGGCTCAACCCAACTATGACTAAAAGAACCTACCGAGCGAGTCCACTGCGAGCGCTTGGTCGGCGCGGGAATTAGGCCTACTCACGCGAGGTAGACGTGCGTCTGAGCATCCGCCGACGGTGGCGAAACGCCAGAGCACAGGCGAGCGCGCCGCCGGGCAACACCAGCGCACTCGTAACAACTGCGAGACCCGCGACGGCCCTCGGCGGCGCGAACGTTGGATCGGTTGACGCTCCGGGTATGTACGGCGGCATGCGGCCGAGATTGAAGAGGAACCACGCCACAGCGTAGCCCAGCACGAAGATCGCCAGAACCGCGTAGGTCACTGTGGCGCGGTCGCGCTTGGTGCTGCGCAGAATTGACCCTGCTGCCACCCAGCCAGCCACGGCGGGTGGAATCCAGAAGCCAATTAAGACGATGAGGCTGGGGAGTCGATCAGGCATATCAACAGACCTCGAGCGTTCAGCCTAATGTTAGCACTTACTCTCACCCTTTCTTCGGCGACGTTACGTTCTTTGTAATCGGCGTGCCAGCTTCCAATTTCAACAACAACCTCCTTGGCGACCGTCGTACTTCTACTTCCTCGCGTATGACTCGAGGAAGCCACATCCGGAGCAACGGTAGGTAACAATGTCAAAAATCTTCTCGTCAGGGATACCACGCCAAGAATCAGCCGCGGTGCCGGCCTCGAGCCAGAAGGAGGCAGAGCCTCCGCGGCCGTAATCTGGGATGAAGCCGAGGAGCATGATGGAATTACATTTGGGACATTTGGTCTCGTCACTCATGAACTGTTCTCCCTGGGAGACAAGGGTTGGGAGCTTGCACGCGGTTGTTACGCAGCGCGACTTCGCCCGGGTGGATAGGTGGTTGGATGGCGCCACTCAGCAATCGAAATTGCCTCGAAGGAAATCTCGATTGCGTTTCATTCTATACTTCGGCATTACTTCTTCATCTTTCTTTGAGCTTGGCGAGAGCTTCACTTATCGCAGTATTATCGTCTGTACGTTCCCGCTCCTGCCCTTGGTAACCTGCTTGCTGTTCCTGTACTTTCTGACGTAACAGTCGCTCGCGGTACTGTTGATTGGCGGTTGTCATGTCAACTTCTAAATTCTCGGCAAGCAAAGGCAGTTCTTCAATTGCACATTCTAGGACAAGGATGTCCCCATGAACGCTCGCCGCCCTATTCGATACCGTCCTCACTGCCCATTCCCTATTGAAAAGCGCAACCCACTCAGGGTTGGGCGCGCCAGAAAGTTGGAAGGGAAACTTTTTGGAATGTCTTCTGGAGCCATTACGCACCTGGGCTTGGGTGGGGTTGCCAATAATTGTGATGTCTTGGAAATCAATGGACAATAGATAGCTCCTTCATCTCTCGCTTTCTTATCTCAATACTTTTGCTTGTATCGTCTCTATACCTAATAAGCCAAAGAGAACCGAGGCATCTAAAGCGAAACTCTGTATCTTTGCTCGCTTGCCATCAATCTCGGTCCACTCCTTCACGTATTCCTGTTGTTTCTCAAGGTACTGTGCGGTGTATTCCTCGTTCCAAGTTGAGAACTCGGCATGGAGTCTAATTCGACCATTAGAAAAAGTACTGCCCCAAGCGCACTCTTGACAACGCTCTGCGCTACTCAACCGCATCCTTGGAGGAAGACGAAAACTATAATGACCTCCAGCATCAACTTTGCGCCATCTAGCAATACTTTCCTAAGCACCTCGAACATCGACGTCAACCCAAACGGTTAACAGGGTGAGTGTAGTTAAGAGAATGAGACTTTGAAATTTCATTGCTCCACCCAAAAGAAGTGTCGAACGCTGCGTAGCAAGTTCTTAAGATCTTGTTTTTTTGAGCAGATTTTTCGACCTGTCGTTGAGGTTCGGAGTACGTGCTTGGATACAGTCAGTGGCGTCACGCGGTAGCGTCGGGTCCGTTGTCACCTCTGACGGTGTGGGTGGTTACGGACCCGACGCTACCGCGTGACGGTACTGACTGTATCCAAGTTTGCTTGTGGCTCCGCTGCGCTTCAGCGGCTCGCCCACGCAACTACGAATAAAGGCCACTCACCGGCGAGTCCGCTCCAAGCGCTGTTGGCTGGCGGTCGTCGGATCAAATCCACTCATTGACTCACCACTTTCGCATCAAGCAGCTCTTCAGGCACCGCTCCCCACATTCGTGAGTCGCTCGAATTATCTCTATTGTCTCCCATCATGAAATAAGCGTGTGCGGGAACCGTTAAAAGTTGCTGCGGCCGCTGTGAAACATTTAAACGCGAACTCAAATAAGGCTCTGTTAGCTTTACTCCATTTACCCAAACCTCCCCGCGTTTGATTTCGATTTGATCGCCAGGTAAGCCAATCAATCGTTTGATATAGCTTTTCGACGGATCTAACGGGTATCTAAAAACGACAATATCTCCTCGGCTGAGTTGGGCTCGCGCTTTTGCATCCAAGCGCCTAACCTTGAGCCGATCTCCATTCTTGATGGTTGGGAGCATCGATGTATCCTGAAAGGTGATGGTTCTCTGGGTTAATAATTCACAACCTGAGATTAAGCAACAAGTGATGAGGAAAACAATGACTTTAGAATTCATTACTTTGAGAGGCTTTGCTAGCCGGCTAACGTTGCGCTTCAGCGGTTCGCCCACGCAACGTAACAAAGTAGCCCGCTCATGGCGAGTCTGCTGCAAGCGCTCGTTCGGTTGTGCTATCTGTTCATCACGGGCCGAAATTGTAATTAATCACACCCTTCACCTTGACCGGCGTTCCAGATAGCTTCGTCGGCACGAAACGGGCCTTGAGTGCCGCGGCCTCTGCCGCTCGTGCCAACTCGGGGGGACCATTCGAGGCACGCGCTGAGGTCACTCTGCCATCTTCATCGATCTCGACCACAACGGTTACCCTACCAGACAGATGAGCCTTCCTGGCAGCAGGTGAGTACTCGGGCGTGGGGGTACTAATGAGTTTCCCAGGGACCACACCGAAGGTGAATTTCTCGGGACGCTGAATGGCACTGTACAGGAAATTCGACATCTCGAGATCAAGCGATTTTAGAAGACTGTATTCCTCCAATGCCTTGTCTCGGCTGTCCACTGCGAGGTATGCGAGGCCCAAGAGCTTATGGGCTAGCGCGAGGTCCGGTTTAATTCGGATCGCTGCCCTTAAGTTTTCAATTCCTTCTGCATACTGAGATTGATATAAGTGAAAGATGGCTAAATTCTGATGTGCTTCAGCGAAGCTTGGTTTGAGACGCAGTGCTTCTTTGAAAGATTTAACCGCGTCATCGGTTCTTGCTAGCTCCCGATACATTTGACCTAACTCATTGTGAGCCTCTGCCCAATCGGGTTTAAGCCTAACTGCCTCTTGGAAAGCTTTTAACGCAGCCGTTTGATGAGCCGGTTTGTTTTTGTCAGTGATGGGAATCTTGGAGTGTGCGACACCTAATTTGAAGTATGCCTCAGCCCAATCTGACTTTAGGCTGATTGCTTTCTCGAACTCTCGGATTGCTTCTGTATGTCTGTTTTCCCGGAGATATTCGTCTCCCAGATTAAACCGGGATTCAGCAGCAGATTCCTGGGCCAACACTGGGAGAAAGGAAATCGAAAGTAGAGTCAGCAGGCCAGCTCTGAGCAAGTATTCCATCTGAAGGTCTCCAAGACTGTACCGAGTAAGCATTGTGAAGCAATCCAACGCTGCGCTTGAGCGGCTCGCCCAAGTTACTTAACAAAAAAGTCCGCTCATGGCGAGTCCGCTCGAGCGCTTGTTCGGCGGCGGCCCAACCGAAGCGTGGCAACGACAGGTTTGTGACTGTCGGCAGGTGAGCTTGCGTCTGAGAAGAAGCTTTTTAAATTAGCCACCTTTCCCGTACAAATCCATGACCCATTTAGGAGGCTCAGGATCGTCTTTGCCGCTAACCTTCATTCCTTTCAAATTCATTCCTTTGCTTTCCATCCATCGCCAGAGCCAGGTCGGCCCGTGCTTGCCGACATGGGTGTCTTTCGTTTGATAGGCAGGATCGGTCATCGCCTCGTCCAAAGTCACAAAACGATACCCGCGGGCAGCCAACCGTCTCAACATTTCATTCAGACAATCCGCGTTGATATCGTTGGCGTGCATTAACAAGGTCTGCGGGATTTCACGTCCGAAGATTTCCGGCGAAAAGCGTTCGGCAAATTCAATCGCGGCGATTGTGAAATTCAGGTATGCCTCGCGTAAGCGCCTGGCCAGGGCCTCATCCTTGTTGCGTAGTGCGCGGAGATAACAAGGGTTGAAAATATAGTCCTGATTATCAATTGTGTGGGGCGTAACTTTATAACCGCGCGCGGCCAGAAAACTTTCAATCGCTTTCTTCTTGGCCTGGGTAACGCCCGTGTGAGTGTACGGATGGCGAAAATAGAGTTGGTAGGGCTGACGCGACTGCATCAAGCGACGGGTGATAACCTCGCCTTTAATAATCTCGTCCTGAAATTCCTGGACCGTGATCGTGTTGAAATCGGCATGCGAGAATGTGTGATTGCCTAAAATCACTCCTGCATCAACCCACTGCTGCAACAAAGCAATCCGCGCGTCTAGTTCGCCCACTACTTGCAGCTCGCCTTCATTGACGAACGAGACAACGGGAACGCGGCGCGCTTGCAGGACGCTAAGGATTTTCTTCGTGGCGCGTTGAGCTCCTGGCAAACCCCGCTGTCCGATATCAACATAAGGCAAATCATCGAACGTTACCGCCATTCGGCGTGAAGGCTTATTGGTCTGGGCCGAGACACTCACGGCCATTAGCAGGAAAATGATCAGTAGTTTCAGATTCATACCTCGTTGCTTCCACTTCGACTGCGTTGCCGCCGAACGTTGCGCTTCAGCGGCTCGCCCACGCAACTTAACAAAGGAGCCCGCTCATGGCGAGTTCGCTGCAAGCGCTTGTTCGGCGCGTCAAGGTACTCGAAGTGCGCGAACTATCGGGGTCCGATACTCCTCGTCCTTCTCATTGATATAGAGCTTCCGCGCCTTTAGATCTATGTTCGTGAACAGCTCTGCGTATTGATCTTCTGCGTTTGATTCGAAGAACAACTTAATCTTTACAGGTCCCTTAGCGAGGTCCCTCGGATCGCCCTCCAAAGTGATCGCCGTAAATTCCGTTGCTTTGTTCATCGCTTTTGGCGACTGCTTTGTTCCGTATAATTCATCCATAACATGTAGCAAGAGATCACTCTCAGCACCAACGGAACGATAGCTTACGGCCCCTCGATAAGTTGTGAGCGGAATGTCGGCATCTAGCGAGCCCGGTCGCCATCCAGCGCCAAGATAGATCTCCAAGCTTACCTTTCTGCCTTTATACATTCCTGAGGCGAGGATGGTCTGCGAACCATCGGGTAACTTTTTATGATCTTCTATAGCGAAGACGAGATCGTGAAAACCTTCTTCCGATTCCGATGTGATTTCGGGAAGAGGACTTTGCGTTGATCTCTGACGACAACCACTCATGAAAAAGGGGATAACTACTATGACTAAACTTACAACGAAAGCTCTCATAGACTGTAAGCGCCGAGCGCTCGGCATCAGCGGCCCGCACGAGCCGTTGAGGATGAAAGATTTGCTTAATGCGCGTCCGCTGCACGCCATTCTTAAGTTTCGGCTACGGGCTAAGTTTATGCTTCTTGAGCCACTCTAATGTGATGCTTAAGACCTCTTCCTCCCCCCCCGGAACTGGTGTGCGGCGGTGTCCATCTTTCCGTCCCTGATGTCGGGCAGCAGTTGGTATTCGAGATTCTTGTTTGCTTCCTGCAACTGCTGCTGGGCGGGCGGAATCGTCGCCCGATAACGACCATGGCGGAGGGTGATGAAGACAGCCAACGCGAGCGTTAGCAAGCGCGCTATATTGGCCTTCAACCCACCGAACGCGGAGTCGTCGACGGCAAAGACATACCACCAGAGATTCATACCGCTGTGCAGACCGATGTTGAACCACAGGTTGTACTCCCAGCGCACTAGCAGCCACGCGAAAATCGCCGCGCCAGAGCCCATGATCAACACAACAAGGACGAAGCCCCAACCGCCGAGCCCAGATCGGCCGGCCTGATAGAGATGTCCCCAAGTGAAAGGCACAACATTCATAAGCGCTGCGGCCCAGAAGGGCCACTGCGCACGCTGGTAGAGTTGACGGAAGAGGTAGCCGCGAAACAGAACCTCCTCGGACAGCGGTGAGGCGACGGCGGTCATCCACACCGGTAAAACCGCCAGGCTGGGATTGACAGGAAGCAAGGTGGCGAAGACAAGGAGCATCGGCAGGGTCGCAACCAACGCGGCTGCGAGCGCTTTTCCAGGCCATCGGGCAAGCCCGAGCTCGCGGAACCCGCCGCCGCCCCCAAGACGGTGGGCGAGCATGACGCCAATCAGCGCGGTTAGGATCCAAAGGCTTTTCCAGACGGTTTCGCCTACCTGCCATGGATGGGCACGATAGAATGCACGGAATGACGGGAACAAGAAAACTAATTGGCGCATGTTCTCCGCGAGAATGAAGAACGCGATGGCCACCAGCGCGACCCAGAGAGAGCGTTGTCTTCCGGTTTTCATTGGTCGATTCCTTTGCGCCGCGAGTCGTGGCGCCGAACGTTGCCCTTCAGCGGCTCGCGCACGCAACTTACCAAGGAAGCTTGCTCATGGCGAGTCCGCCGCAAGCGCTTGTTCGGCTTCGTTGCTAGACGGAACTACTCTGCCTTGCTACGACTTTTTCCAGCTCGAAGCTGCCTTAGATCTTCCTCTGCATATTCGCACCTTTCGTCGAGCCATTACAACGAATCCCATCACAGTACGTGACGATCAAAGCCTCCCTGTCGAGGTGAGCCGTCGTCGCAGCGCTCATTGTTCGATGGGGGATATTCATAGCGCCGGGAATGTGGCTTCTCCCGTAGACCTCCGGCGATCGTGTGTCTACAAGAACAATCCTGTCTCCTCGCCCAAGAGCCTCATTCAGGTCCCAAGGGTCGATTTCGTACTGAAGCTTCGCTTGGTAGTACCGAACTTGGTCGTCCATAAGTATCTCCGGTCGAGATCAGCAAGCGTGCGCGCCTGCTGTTACGACCTGTCCGACGCCGCCGTGGGCGGCCACGCGCCGATCCGCTGCCGCAATGCAACGATCTTGCCTAGGTGATATGCGTTATGTACCGCCACACTGTTCAACTCGTCGGCCATTGTCACGCCCGGCTCTACCTCGAGCGCCAACCGCTCAGGCGACTGCCCCATCGCTGCCGCAGCGCGAGCGCCGTCCATGAACACCCGCACCAAGTCGTGCCATTGATGCTCGTGCTCCGGCGCCGCGTTCGGGTACACTTCGCTGACCGGGTCGCCCGGCTCGACGACACTCTGCTGGTACGACACAACGTGCCACAGCTCCTCGTAGATCGAGTGCGACGCGCCGTCCGGACATAGCGTGACTTGCTCGAGCGTTAGCCCGGACAGCAGGTGGGCTCGCGCGGGAAACTCGCCGACCAGAAACAGATGTTCCAGGATATGCATCGCATCGCTCCTTTTCTCCCTATGTTCGTCACTGCAACACGGTAGCCGCCCAACGTTGCGCTTGAGCAGACTCGCCCACGCAACTTAACAAAGAAGCCCGCTCATGGCGAGTCCGCTCCAAAGCGCTTGTTCAGTTGCGCGTCTTGGGAAGTTTTCAACCTTGCAGCTTCCCTATTTCTTCTGAAGGATCCAATGCTGATTCTTGCGGCAAGCCGGCCGCACGCCCGCATCTCGAGCAGGCCCGCACCTTACTCACCACCTCCGCGGTTACTGCTGCTGGCGACACCGCACCATCGCAGTCGTCATTACCCGCAGCCACAGCGCCAGCAACCACTGCGCTTTGTCCCTTTTGTCAGTTGGGCCAACTGCAACTACTGGCAGTCTTGTCGCGCCACCGGGCATTTCAACCATCACGGCAACCACCGCCTCAAAGAAGGGTCCGCCATGACGCTGACCTCCGTACTGCATACTCAGACTGACACAGCTCCGCCCGCGCTCGCCTGCTTAACGTCGTCGCTCGTTACTTCTCTGTCTGCTATTCGCTTTTGTGAGGAAATCGAACTCCGCCGGCCGCTAACAAGAATTGCTATTCTGGTCCAACTACTCACTCACCGCGCCAAAACGTGCTGCCACCTGCCGAACTTTCTTATCAGCTAATCGCAAAACTCCTCTTCTTTTACCAAACAGCCGACTACTCACCGGCGGCTTTAGTTCAACCCCGGATTGTTGTCGCGGCTCGCAGACTCGCACGACAACAATCCTTAATTCGTTTTCGGCGGCGCGCTTATTTCAACAACAATCGCGTTGGCGAAAGAGTGCGTTGTATACAAGAACCTAGCAACAACCATTGAGCTGCGACGCACAGAAATGCTATCGCATCAATGACCCATTGGAACCACCAAAATGTCGGCGATAGAGATTTAAGATAAGCAAAAGGAATTCCGATCGCTGTGGCAATGAGCAAAGCCGGAAGATTCAAAATGATAAAAACCTTGAACGGAAGGGGCTCATAATGGAAATGGAACGCTCGTTCATAGAAAGATTCCCTCGAAGTATAAATGTAGATGGCGAGAACGGTATTCGCGACAAATAAGATTTTGCCCGACTCGACTCGCGGCTACTTTCCTTAAGAAGCTCGCGCTAATCCTTCGCGACCATACAACCCTTCTATCGCAATACTCATCCGCGACTACCGCGGCATCCATCAGTCATTACCATAGGCTCCAATTACCATTTGCTCAGCCACCGCACGCCCGAATTAACACGCGCCGAGCATAAAGCATTCAAGATATTCAAGATAATTTCTAAAGACAACGATGAAAGCCATGCTATCGAGGCGTCGGGTTGAATGAGTTGTTAGACGCGGCGAACAGGAAACAATTTGTGCTTACGCATCAAAGAGCCGATTTCTCGCTCGCGCTCAAGAACTGTTTTGTATATCCATGTGTAATGATCTGTTGCCCAAAACTCAACCACCTGCCGCGCCTTTAACTCACCGAGCAATCCTGTGATTGCTTGGTATTCCAGGTAACACACCAGAATATGCTTATAAGTCCATTCTTCGCTATCGCCTCCTTCGGGAAAGCCAATCGGCACTTTGGGGAATATCAGCCGGAGTTCTTTATAAGCTTCCTCAGTCTCCTTAGGCTTCGCCTCTAAATACCAATGTAGTTGTTCATGCACGAAAGTTGCCAAAAGTAACTCATCATCTTTCAGATGGCGCGTATTTAGCGTCAGAATAGGATGGCTGTGGGGGATCACATCGAAACCGCTATCAACGATAACCTTTCGGGTAAAGCTCCAATTTGAGACATCATATACTGAGAGAAGTCGCAGTAACTGTTGTTTGGTTTGCTGCTCCCTCTGATTGTTATTCTTCAGAGTAATCTCAAACTCCGAGGGTACAGTTTGAGATGTAGCTAACTGCATCCTCAAGGCTTTGAATTTCGCCGCCCTTTCTTCCTTGCTCATTACCAGCGCCCACTTCCACGCTGATTCATAGTCGTATACTCCCCTCCGCTTCTTCTCTACGTCAACCATCCTATCGGCGAAATCTTTTCCATACAGTTTCTCCCAGATGTCATACAAGACAAGGAAGAGAACTCGATGCTCATCTATTTCATCCGTCTTCGGAATGCCGGTAAGAAGCCGATGCCCTAGCTCATGAATCAATGTCGCTTTTTTTACATCGGGCGGATAGCTTGCGCGTAACTTCATCGGACTGTTTCCGCTCCCAGACCAACTTACTCCTTCATACACAACTACCTGTACCTCTTTCTCAGTAAACATTACGCCTGACACACGCTCCATTGCCTCGATAGTTTTTTCGCCTTCGCTGTCCCAAACAGCTTGATACTCTCTTGCAGCTTGAGCATATTTCTCGGATCCGGCGGAGAAGCTAACTTTAATGTGAGATGCTTTGGCGACCGTAAAATACGTAAACACAAGCACCCAGATGGCAAGCGTTCGTTTCATAAATATCCCTCCTTTCGGTCAACCAACTTTCGCGCGATCCCCATTTACATGGAGCATCTAAAACGCTGCTCTTGAGCGGGCTCGCCCATGCAACTACGAATAAAGGCTACTCACCGGCGAGTCCGCTGCAAGCGCTTATAGGTTCGGCGGCGTTAGAGTTCGCAGGCTTCATGGAACCAGACGTCGCCCTTTCGATGCGGCCTCCAAAACCTCCTCGATAGCCCGTGCGACGAGTTCCGGGTTGTCGGTATGAATACTGTGACGGCTCGACGGATCAAGTACGAATTTCGAATTCTGAGATAGACCTGTCAAGTCCCGAACGTTCGCGTCTCGCTGCGCTCTGAGATCCTTCCAGAGCTCATCGGAAGTGCCCGGTGGTGGCGGCCGCCGACCTGCTGCCAGGACAATCAGTGGACGTTTACCGAGGAGCAATGGGTTGGCTTTCCGTGAGAGGTATATCTGCTGGAACTCCTCCGCTAGGTAGTCCTCGTCCGGGTTGTACTGTGTGCTGACTCTCCCCTCGCGCTTAGGCTCCGGAACTGCGCGCCCGGTAGCCTTTTCGCGGAGGCGAACCCATCCACCATATCGCACGCTGCCCAGCATGTCGTTCTCGTGCGCCGGATCGACGAGCACGACGCCAACCACTCCGCTGCCATACTGCTGAGCATACAGGCGCACAAGAAAGCCGCCGATCGAGTGTCCGACGAGCACGAAGGGGCCGCGCACCTTTGCGGCCTTCAACAGGGCGTGCAGCTCGAACACTTCCTGTCTCATGGTCCGAGGTGCGGGACCTGGCTCGCTCCAGCCGGACCCAGCGCGGTCGTACGCACAGCTTCTCACACGCGGCGACAAACGGTCCTGAACCAGGGACCAGTCGCGGGAGAAGCCCCCGCCGCCAGCTTCGAGAATGACAGCCGGCCCACCGCCTGCGGACCCGACGCAGCGGATGTGCAGCTTGTGACCACCAATGTCGACGAGCACACCTGGAGCGGGACCGGACGGAGGCGTCTGGGCCATCGACCGTTCAGCCGCTGAAACACCAAGGAACATCACAATGACTACCAGCATAAGTCTTGCTCTCATATAACCTCAATTCAGACTCAGCAGTGAGTTTTGACTAACCGTCAAGATAGTAACTTCAGGTCAGTTGATTATTGATTCGTCACAACGCGCAGCAGCCGAACGCTGCGCTTCAGCGGCTCGCCCACGCAACTTAGCAAAGAAGCCCGCTCATGGCGAGTCCGCTGCAAGCGATTGTTAGCCACCGCCCAACGGTCTACCACTCTTCACGGGCGAGCGCTGCTTGATTTCACTGGGAACGATTCGAAACCGAAACGCTTCAAAGTCTTCTGCATACTTACTGTCAAAGATACCAGTTATTTCAGCTTCGAACTCTTTTCTGCCCGAGGACGAAACACTTGAAGATGCAAGTTCTTCTAAACCACTCTGAATCGCATCTGCATCCAGCTTCACGAAGCGAAAGCCGTTCTGGCACGACGAGGTTGGATAGAGGTTATGTGCCTACGGGAAGCTGAGTTACTGTAGCCGAAACGGTGGTTCTCGCAACCTACCAAAGAATCCGCTCATGGCGGGTCCGCTCCAAGCGCTCGTTCGGCGGCGCGGTTAAAGAGGCGGGGCTATCTACACTCTTCGCAGCACTCCGATTGATAGTTCTTTGAGTCTCAGGCGCTATTCGACCACGTCACGGTGAACCACCTTACCGCTCTTGTCTTTAAGTTCTAATTCTAGGCTATCCTTCAAAGCGATCGAGTCACGCACGCCAACCATCAATTTGTCTAACAACCGCATCATGTATTCGTAACGATTGCAGTTCTCATTAA
>DASYRR010000302.1:0-6065 GCA_036004125.1 Pyrinomonadaceae bacterium
TTTAGGAGTGCAAGTGGAGTGGCGGCAGATCGCTTACATGTCGCTAACGGAGCGAAAAGACTTCGGAGTACGCAGTACTATAAACATGCCAACTCCTCCGGAGTGAAGAGACTCCGCGAACCTCAGAATCTTGTAAAGAAAACAAGAAGTTGCTTATTTGCTACGCCCGAGAACGCGCAGAGGGTAAAGCGCTAGGGCGCGAATCTTATTTACCTGAACCCTCGCTATACATTCACAGTCCCGTGCCCTATCATTGCGCCACTCGTTCTCGCTCTTGCTTTTGGAAATGCCCAGCGCTTTAAAAGGCGTCCTTTTCCGCATAAAAAGAATTACCAAACGGTCGGCTTTACAAATTATCCCTTGGCTTTCATAGGTGACGAACATGATCGGTCAGAGACTTTCTAACCGCTACGACATCAAGTCGGAGTTGGGTCGCGGTGGTATGGGCGTGGTTTATCGTGCGTCAGATCCATTACTCAACCGCGATGTCGCCATTAAACTTATCCCGCCAACACTCCTCAACCCCGACACCGAACAACGCTTTCAACGCGAAGCTCAACTGGTAGCTCAGATGGATCACCCGGCGGTTGTACCCATCTACGATTTTGGCAAGCACGAAGGCTCCTTGTTTTTTGTTATGCCTGTCGTCGAGGGAACAAATCTCAGATGGTTCCAACGTGATGGAGCACTGACGCTCGGCGAAGTTATCGACATTGGAATCCAGGTTGCAGAAGCGCTCGAATACAGCCACTCGCGTGGCGTCACTCACCGGGACATCAAACCTGAAAACATCATGGTCGTGCGTGAAGATGGCGTTCGTTTGCGAGTCCGCATAATGGACTTCGGTCTGGCGCGAGGCGTCGCCGAAAGTAGAATCACCAAGACAGGAACAATCGCCGGCACGCTCTCCTACATGAGCCCGGAGCAAGTTGCAGCCAGTGGGGTCGATCATCGTTCGGATATCTACTCTCTCGGAACCGTTTTGTACGAATGTCTAACGGGGGAGCCGCCATTTTCCGGTGAGCTTCAATCAATTCTCTATCGCATAGTTCACGAAATCCCTCAACCGCCGCGCTCAATGGGGGCTGACATCAATGAAGATCTGGAAGCGGTGGTACTCATGTGCATAGCGAAGGAACCGGGAAAGAGACCGCAGCGCGCGAGCGAAGTTGCAGAATCTCTGAGACGCTCACAAACCCGACTACATCAAAGCGACCTGGGAAAGTCGGTGGTGATGACGAAGACGATGATGATGCCGCGTGTGGCGCTCTCACCATTCATCGGACGTGAGAAAGAACAAGCGGAGTTACAAAAACGACTCAATGTGGCCATCAGTGGCGAATGTCAGTTTGTCGTGGTTTCTGGAGAACCAGGTGTTGGTAAGACTCGACTTTTGGATGAAATTGAAACCCTGGCGAGAGCGCGAAAACTCCTCGTCCTCCACGGTCGGACGATCGAACAGGACGGTGCCTTTCCATATCAGGGATTTTGCGAGGCTATTCAGGAATACTTTCGAATAAAAGACACAGTCAGCTCACCGCATAACAGACTCGACCTCTCCGATGTTGCCCCCGACCTCGTTTCGTTGTTTCCGATGCTTACTGAAATTAGTGAGATTCGGAGCGCTGCAACGGGCGATTCAAAACTATCCCAACTGAGTGGATCTCAAGGACCGGAAAACCGAACCCAAATCTTTGAGTTACTGGCAAGAACAATCACGCGTCTTGCAGCGGGTAAGCCACTGATCCTTTTCCTCGAGGATCTCCACGCTGCCGAAATATCAATCGAGGCGCTGCAATACATCGTCCGGAGATTGGGACCAACGCCAACTTTGATTGTAGGAACCTACCGTTCGAGTGAAGTCGATAGCCGAACTCATCCACTGAGTCGCATGCTTGAGACTTTCCGCGGCGATCGTCGTTTCTCCGCTATTGCCTTGGGACCGTTCTCACCATCCGAACATCGACTGTTTCTTGAGACACTGATCGGTGGACCTAAGCTTGCCGACAATCTGGTTGAGAAACTCTTTGAAGGCACTGAGGGCAATCCATTCTTTACCAAGGAACTAGTTAGATCGCTGTTGGACTCAGGCGGCATTGCCAAGGACCAGACGGGAGCCTGGAGTCTCGGAGCCGCCACTGATTTATCGGCGGGTGAGTTACCGGCCACCATTCAACAAGCAGTTGAAAAACGCATCGAACGTCTCCCGGAAGAGCTGCGTGAAATTCTTTCGCTTGCTTCTGTTGTTGGCAAGTCCTTTGACTTTCGCGACCTCGAAGCTCTAGCAGGTGAAAAGGAAGTCGAAGACGCGATTGACAAGTTAGTTGAGGAGGGACTCCTTGAAGAAGAACGTGAGTCGCGTGGAGATCGTCTAATGTTCTCAAGCGGTGTCGTGCGCGATGTCCTTTACGGAGCGATTTCTCGGCGCAAACGAAGGTCGCTACATCGAAAGTATGCAGAGGAGATCGAAAAGCGACACCGAGGCAGACTTGAACGCGTCTACCCGCAACTGGTGCATCATTTCTCGCAGGGTGATGTACCTGACAAGACGGTTGAATACGGATTGCGCATGTCCAAGACGGCGCTCGATGCCTTTAGTCCAGAAGAGTCGGCGCGCGCTGCCAGGACCGTACTCGAGTTTCTAGATGATGAGTGGGAAGGTGATCCTCAACTCGAGGGCGAGGCGCGAATGTTGTTGGCGCATGCATACAGAATGGCTGGCGACATCGATGGTGCGCTTAAAGAAGCAGAGGTGGCAGGCCGAATCTATGAAAGGGAAGGTCAGAAAACAAAAACCGTTACCGCGCTCTTATTCGCCACTGAAGCTGCCTGGCAGGCACGCAAGGTAATCGAGACCACTCGACTGGTTCATCAGGCTATCGAAGCCGCCCGCGTTGCTTCGGACACTGACAGCCTGAGGCACATGTTAACGCTGGCAGCGACACTGGCGAATTTGCGCGGGGAATACGAACAAGCCAATCAGTACCTGGAAGAGGCAACCTCATTGGCTCCCGCCGCGAAAGAGACTGAGCCACAGAAAGAAATCCCAAATGGCGGAAGACTAGTCGTAGCGATGGCCACACCACTCGGAGAAGTCGATCCGGTAAACATGGAGCTCCTGGAAGAGCAGGAGATCCTCGCGACTGTTTTTGAGACTCTCCTGGCTACCGATCTCGAGGGCAATTTGATTCCGTCGCTCTGTGAAAAGTGGGAAGTCTCAGACGGTGGGGCCTCAGTGTCGTTTTCACTTCGCGAAAATGTTTGCTTTCAAAATGGCGCGCAAATGACCGCTAAGTCGGTAAAGCATTCGTTTGAACGAAGCATCCGCGCGGCGCGAGAGTTACCTCCAGGGTTCGCAGCGATCCGCGGCGCCGCAGAGTTTGCCAGGAGTACTGACGATGAGCTCCCAAGCATTCTGGTGCACGCGGATTACAAGTTAGAAATACAATTGTCAGAACCGCTCTCGATCTATCCGGCGCTGCTGACTGACTTCAAAACAGGAGTCACACTTCCTGGCACCGGAACTTCAATTCCGATTGGCACCGGGCCGTTTCGCATGGTCTCCTACAGGCCTGACAACATAGTGATTGAGCGTAATGAGAAATATTGGAAGGGCTCTCTCGCTCATTTGGACGACGTCGAGTTTCGCGCAGGATTGAACGCTTCGGAGATCTCCTCTGGCTTGCGTTCTGGTGAAATCGATCTGGCTCGTGATCTATCGCCACAAGATCTTGAAGAGTTTTTGCGCGACACTCGACTTCGCAGTGGATTCGTTGAATCTCCACGCAAAAATACTTATTTCGTGATCTTCAATTGCACGAGTGGCTCGGTGGCCCAAAACGCGGACCTCCGACGTGCGCTTTCAGGTGTCGTGCGAACACACGATCTCGTTTGGCAAACCTTAGGACGATTTGCACAACCTGCCGTTTGTCTGATTCCGCCGGGGATGCTTGGACATGATCCTGGAAGACGGCGCCAGACACTCACGCGCGATGAAGCTGAGTCGCTGCTCAGCTCAGCAGGAATCAACGAACAAATAAATCTACGCGCCGCGGTCCATCCGTTGCTACTCGATCGATACAAGGCGCTGATGACAAGTCTGCTCTCCATTTGGGACGAGTTGGGCGTAAAAGTGGAGGTCGTCACGCCAACGATGGCTTCTTATTTGGAGGCGTTCCAGAACAGTAACGGAATAGACCTGTTTATCGGACGTTGGAACGTCGACTACGACGATCCGGACGACTTTACTTATGGACTTTTCCATTCCCGCGTTGGGCTCTACCGCAGCTACGTATCTTCAGCGGATGGCGATCAGATTCTCGAAGAAGCTCGGACGGAAAGTCGTCCTGGAGTTCGATCGTCTCTCTATCGGAAATACGAAAGCTTCCTTCAGGAGAGCGCGATGCTTCTACCGCTTTTTCATGACGTCGATTATCGACTCGCCAATGCCAGAGTTGCTGGTTTGAACCTGCGGGGAAGCGCACCATACGTGAACTACGCCCAAATGGGCAAACTCGAATCGGGAGCCAAAGCGAGCGACACGGTTCGGGCGGGTGGTGGAATTCTTCAAATCCCGATCACTGGAACACTCTATAAACTGGATCCTTCCTTAGCCGGCACTGTGGAAGATGCTGAAGTACTCCCAAGCATCTTTGAAACATTAACCCGTGATAATGGTGGTGCGAGGATTGGCCCATGGCTCGCAGCAAGTTTCTCGTCGGAACAAGGAGGCAAACGATTTCGATTTCGGCTTCGAGATGATGTGCGTTTCCACGATGGACGAAAACTCACAGCACGCGACGTTCGCTTTTCGTTAGAAAGACTTCTGCTCAACACTGAAAATGCCAATAGCCGCTTCATCTATTCATCGATCCGCGGAGCTAAAGCTTTGCTTAATGGCGAGCTGTTAGATTTGGCTGGTTTCCGTATTCATTCCGCGGAGGAGTTTACAATTGAACTGGAAGAGCCGATGTCTTTCTTCCCAGCGTTGCTTTCCTACCATGCTGCAGCTGTTGTTCCGGAAGGGAGCGATAAATTCGGCAATAGCTGGCAGGAAGGCACCGTAGGCACAGGCGCTTTTCGCGTTTTGAAGTTTGAACCTGGAGTTCGACTAGAACTGGAGCGAAACAAAACGTACTGGCGCCCTGGCTATCCTAAATGTGAAGGCGTGGTATATAACTTTGGTGTCTCGCCGACTGAAATCCTTTCGCAGTTTCGAGCTGGCAGATTCTCGATTGCGTCGGAACTTCTACCGGCAGATGCAGAGGCGCTTCGTCGCGAGCCCGAATTTGCTTCTGGTTATCATGAGATACCTAGACTGACTACCTACTATCTGGCCTTCAATACTCACAGCGGACCACTGAAGGATCGGCGCTTAAGACAAACACTTGCGTCATCAATTGATGTCGCAAGCATCGTTCGGCAAACTCTTGGGCGCATCGCGGTACCCGCTCAAGGATTAATTCCTCCAGGACTACTCGGCCATGATTCCAGCTACAAGACGCGCACCCAGGAGGCAATACCGGCTGCCACTAACAAACAAGAGGAAGAGATGGAATTGACGGCGGTGGTTAATCCGGTTTTCTTTGGCGAGTACGCTGGATTCACGCGTGAGATTGCTCGCTCTGTTCGCGAGCACAACATAACGGTCCGTATCGTTAACAAGACGATGGAGGAATTTGTTGACGCTATAGTTGCAGGATCCGTGGACGTAGTGCTGGGGCGGTGGGTCGCTGACTATCCGGACGCCGACACCTTTGCCAGCATCCTTGCCAGTAAGGAGGGCTTCGTTGGGCCAGTTTGTGGTTTGCCTGAAATTGATCGGTTGATTGGTCGCGGCCGCACAGAAGCATCGCCCGCGGCGCGACACGCTGTTTATCGACAGATTGAAGATATCATCGTGCGCGACAGACCACTGCTTCCGCTCTTTCATGAACAGGCGTATCGCTTCGCTCGGCCCGAGGTAGAAGGACTGTCGCTAACGTACGACGCGCTAACGCTTGACTACGCGAATCTGAGCATTCGTGGTTAGCAAATCAGAACGGTCTTCGACGCTAGCCTTCCCA
>DASYRR010000303.1:0-39916 GCA_036004125.1 Pyrinomonadaceae bacterium
CGGGGACTTGTCACCGCTTTGGTACAGCGAATCTCAGAATCTACAACGCCCTGTACCAAAGCGGTGACAAGTCCCCGCACTCCAAGGAGGCGCCCGAAGCTGAAAGGTACTTAATCAGAGCTTCCTTTATCGGACATACTAGTCGGCGGAGGAAACAACGAACATGACATTAGCTGAAAAGATCGTCTCCGACCTTACTGCTTCAATGAAAGCGCAGGATTCAGCGCGGACGTCAACGCTCAGAATGGTTAAGGCCGCAATGATGAACCGGCAGATCGAAAAGGGTAGTCAGCTCGATGACGAAGAGATGTCTAAACTGCTCCGCTCGCTGGTGAAACAACGGCGCGATTCAATCGAGCAATATGAGAAAGCCGGTCGTCAGGAACTCGTCGACAAGGAGACGGCTGAGATTCAAGTCATTGAAGAGTATCTGCCGCAAGCAGCAACGCGTGAGGAGATCGAAGCAGTAGTAGCCGAAGCAATCATTGCAACGGACGCGAGCTCGATGAAGGACATGGGTAAAGTTATGAAAGCGGCCCAGGCTGGTTTGGCAGGTAAGAACGCCGACGGACGGTTAGTGAGCGAGGTAGTCAAAAGCAAGCTCGGCGGCTGATTCTTTACTTCGTACTGATCATTGTGACTTTTGGACACCTTCTAGGAGAGCCCCTTTACGCATTTCACGAGCACGTCATCCCTCGACTCATTCTCCTACTGTTTGTCTTGCTCCTACCCTCAAGTGATGACCTGATTTCGCTAGACTATTTTCTGTCAAAATCCCGGTAAACCGAGGGCTGAGTAAAACCGAACATCTCTAAAACCACTGAAACCAGAGAACTGACCTGCGGTTGCCTCAGCTAAGTGCTTTCCGTATAATTCACCGCTTGCTCGAAGGCACAGGGTGTTATCCGGTGGGTTTCGCGCCCACTTTTTCTTTTGGGCACAGAGCTCTCGGGGGTGGCGATGGTAGAAACTTCGATTGCGCAGCGGATTCATGAAATCGCTGAACGAGTAGCAATCGACCATGGCCTCGAGCTTGTTCACACTGAGGTTGCCGGCCCTGACAACAAGCCGATCGTTCGTATTTTCATTGATAAACCGAACGGTGTGACCCACGACGATTGCTCGGAAGTGAGTCTACATCTGGGAACGATTCTGGACGTCGAAGACTTTATTCATGCGTCCTACACTTTGGAAGTTTCGTCCCCAGGGCTGGAACGCGGGCTCTACAAACGGGCAGATTACGAGCGTTTCACCGGGAGTGACGCCAAGATGAAGACCCGCCAGCCAATTGAGGGTCAACGTAACTTCCGAGGTCGCTTGCTGGGCGTTGAGGGCAACGACATACTTTTTGAAGACCGAACCAATGGGAAGGTGCGAATTCCACTCGACATTATTACTAGGGCGAATCTTGAAGTGGACGTTAGTCAGGAGCTTCACCGAGGTGGTCGATAGCTTTCCTTATTAGAGTTGCACTAATCGCAACTGAACAACTGAATAGGCTCAACGACGTGGACTAGTTAGTCTGACGCCGAGCCACTGAGATAGCGAGAACCACATGAGTTCATCGATAGCACAAAACATCGAGGCACTTTGCCAGGAACAGGGTATTGAACGTGATCTGGTAATTGACGCCATGAAAGAAGCTGTTCGGGCGGCAGCCAAAAAACAGTTCAAATCAGGTGAAGATATTCAGGTCGACTGGAATTCTGAAACAGGCATTGAACTGTCAGCTTCAAAAGTAGTAGTCGACGAGGTGGAAAACCCTGCGACTGAACTCTCAATTGATGAGGCTCGTGAACTCGCGGGCGACGAAGTTGAGTTGGGTGACGCTCTTCTCCTTCCTTTGCCCATGGAAGAACTCGGTCGTATTGCTGCTCAAACCGCAAAACAGATTTTGTTTCAGAAAGTCCGCGATGCTGTTCGTAGTAATGTTTACGAACAGTACATCGACAAGATTGGTGACCTCGTCAATGGCTACGTAAAGAGATTTGAACGCGGCAACATTATCGTCGACCTGGGAAATCTCGAAGCTATTCTTCCTCGCTCTCAACAGTCGCGGGGCGAACAATGGAACCAGGGGGAACGCATTCGGGTTGTAATCAATAATGTCTCCAAAGAGTCAAAGGGCCCGCAGGTTGAGGTCTCGCGTACTTCGCCAGAGCTCTTGCTGCGCTTGTTTGAAATGGAAGTTCCGGAGATTTACGACGGTACTGTCGTGATCAAATCCGCAGTCCGCGAGCCGGGTGAGCGCGCAAAGATTGCTGTCATGTCAAACGAGCGTGACGTCGATCCTGTTGGTGCTTGCGTCGGCATGAAAGGTTCACGAGTTCAGGCGATTATTCGCGAGCTTCGCGGCGAGAAGATCGACATCATTGAATGGTCAGACGAGCCGTCGGTATTTGCTGCCAACGCGTTGTCGCCGGCGAAGGTTAATCAAGTCAGAATTACCGACATCGAAAATCGGCAGATGGAAGTCATCGTCAACGAAGACCAACTATCACTCGCCATTGGAAAACGGGGACAGAACGTCCGGCTGGCAACCAAACTCGTCGGCTGGAACATTGATATTCGCAGCGAAGAAGAGATCAAGCGCGAAGTTACCGAACAAATGGGCGCGCTCATTCTTTCTGGCGAGGCTGTACCTCTGTCAGTGATCGAAGGTGTCACGCCGCTGCAAGCCGAAGCACTTGCTGAGCACGGAATCAATGACATCGACGCCCTGGCACAAACTTCTGTGGATGACCTGGTTGAGTTCCTTGATCTCAGTCTCGACGAGGCTGAACATATTCTCACCGCGGCACAGGCTGTTATCGCGATGCGCGAGCGAACCCTGCATCCTGAAGTAACTGAAGAAGGCGGCGTAGACGAATCTGTGGAAGAGGTGGAGACACATGCGGTGTCTGCTGAGCTTGACGAATCCATTGAGGCAGCTGAAGTAGAGCCTTCTGACGAGATGACTGCCGAGGGTTATGACGAGGCAGTTGAAACTGGAGCTCCGTTTTCCGCTGACTCAGATTCGATCGACGCGGCGGCTTTGACGGAAACTGATTCAATAAGTGCCGACGAAATCGTTCTACAAGAGCCCGGCCGTGACCTACGGCCCGATACGATTACACCAGCGCCAGACCTGGGTGCTACTGAAATCCCCAGCCTGGATAATGTGGAAACTATCGCCGCCGAGATGATGGCAAGCGATGAAGAGATTGCTTCCGAGACTTTCGACGAAGAAGCAACAAACCCGACTCCCGCAGCTTCGGAAGATGCTGCATCAAGCGGGAGCCCGGATGATGAGAAGCAGTGATGCTTCTACTGATGCAGCCAATTTGTAGTACCGCAAATTTGGGTTGTTCGCCCTGTTTGCATTTCTCGCTCCGCTACTACTGTCAGGCGTCGCCCTTCTGATCGGCGCTGCGAAAGTGGTTAAGAGCGAGGGTTCTTAATCACTTTTGAAGTTGTCGGGACGCACAGAGCGTCAAGAAGGATTGCATGACAGTTTCCTCGAAAGTTCGCATCTACGATCTCGCCAAAGAGCTAAAGCTCGACACCAAACGACTGATTGAAGAAGTACGTCGTGAAGGCGTCGACGTAAGTGTTCCCTCCAACTCGGTCTCCAAAGAATTGGCCGAGAAGATTCGGAATAAGTACTTTCCGAAAAAAGAAACGACTGTTAAGCGGGCCGTCAAGGTCGTAAAACGCGCCGCTATGCCGGTAACTGAGGCGCCGCCCGCCGGCGAACCTGAGCTTGAGGTTGTCGAGCCCGAGCCGGTACCAGCTGCCGCAGCTGAGGAGGTGGCAGCTGAACCACCTGTTGCTCCCGGACCAACTGTTCCAAAACCTACTACGACCGCCAGACTGGTTAAGAAGCTGACACCCGCGGTTCGCGCGGAGAAAGCGACTGAGGTTGTTAGTGAAGCTGCAGAAGTCGAGGAGCCAATCGAATCGGAAATCGCCGAAATGTCGCAAAACGGCGTAGAAACAATCGTGCCCGCCGACGTCGATGAAATAAGAAGAACTCCAGTAGCTCCAACGCGCCAAGTGCGTGTACTCCGCCCGACAGCGGCGGCACTAAACGCAGGTATTCGACCGGGCGAGCGTGCTCCAATACCGACGCCGCCACCACCGCCAGTCGCACCGCGCGAGCGCGTTGACAGAACTCGAGTAAGAGAAAGACCTTCGCTACCACGTGCGGAACGGTTGGGAACACCTGGCGAAACCGCGACGCCGCAGACTACTTACATTCCGCCACCGGATGCAGGTCGACGCCGCTCCAGACGCAGCAGCCCTCGCGGAGGACGAAAGATTGAAGGCAAGGCTGGACGCTTCGATAAAGGCGATTTCATTCCACCCCCGAAAGCCTTGTCGCTCGAGGATCGGATTGCCGGACGAATGGATATGTCAACAACCGGCGAACTCAAGGCAGTTCGACTGATCGAAGGATCAACGGTCAAGGAGTTTGCGGAGAAGCTGGGAATTAAACCCAAAGACGTCGTGACCTTGCTGCTGCAACGTGGTGTCTTTGCAACTATCAATCAACCGCTGATGGACGACGTCGCCTCTGATCTAGGTAAGCGCTTCGGCTACGACGTGTCATTCGTGCCATTTGAGGAAATGGTCGCCGAGGAAGAATTTGAAGAACTAATCGCTGCCGATGCCGATGACGTTGAGTTGCCGAGAGCTCCAGTTGTAACCGTAATGGGTCACGTCGACCATGGTAAGACTTCTCTGCTCGACGGTATTAGAACAACCGACGTTGCCGCTGGCGAAGCAGGAGGCATTACCCAACACATTGGCGCTTACAGCGTTCAGGTTCCCAGCCCGGATAATGCGGCTGAAACAAGAAGAGTCGTCTTCCTCGATACTCCCGGTCACGAAGCGTTCACAATGATGCGTGCCCGCGGCGCCAAGGCAACGGATATCGTAGTGCTGGTTGTTGCCGCCGACGACGGAGTGATGCCACAAACCATTGAGGCTATCGAGCACTCACGCGCAGCCAACGTCCCAATCATCGTCGCCATTAACAAGATCGACAAACCGGACGCAAACCCCGATCGCGTTAGACAGGAGCTGGCGCAGCAGGGATTGTCGCCACTGGATTGGGGTGGTCAAACGGAAATGGTTCAAGTGTCCGCGAAAAAGCGGCAAAACCTCGAGACTTTGCTCGAAACGATTCTGCTAACGTCCGACATTCTGAATCTCCGCGCGAGCCCAACGCGTTTGGCCTCAGGCGTTGTGCTGGAAGCAAAACTTGATCGGGGACGCGGTGCCGTGGCGACAGTTTTGGTACAACAAGGCACATTGAAAATCCATGAGCCGTTCATTGTTGGCCAGATCTCCGGCAAGGTGCGAGCGATGTTCAATGATCGTGGTGAAGCGATCACTGAGGCAGGACCAGCGACACCGGTTGAAGTTCTCGGGTTGCAAGGCGTTCCCCAAGCCGGCGAGAGTTTCCAGGTGGTTTCAGATATCTCGAAGGCGCAGTCGATATCGCAACACCGGCAAATGCTCAGTCGACAGGCAGCGTTGCTGCAAACGACGAAGCGAGGCATTGAGGCACTGGGAGAAAGTGAAGTTAAAGAGCTGCTGGTCATCATCAAAGCTGACGTACAGGGCTCTGTTGAAGTTCTGAAGTCGACTTTGCAGAAGCTATCTACGGAGCGCGTCAAGGTAAAGGTGATTCGTTCTGGCGTTGGAGCGATAACGGAGTCTGACGTTCTACTTGGCTCGGCTACTCAGGCAGGCTCTTCGTCGTCTGCGGTAGTCATCATCGGCTTCAACGTACGTCCTGAGGCACGTGCGGCGGATGTGGCCAAGCAGGAAGCCGTTGACATTCGTCTCCACTCAATCATCTACAAAGTTGAAGAAGAGATTCGTGCGGCCATGATCGGCATGCTCGAAGCGATTGAGAAGGAGAAGATCCTTGGGAAAGCAGACGTGCGCGACGTGTTTCGAGTACCTAAGGCCGGAACTGTTGCCGGCTGCATGGTCATCGATGGCTTGATTCGTCGAAATGCACGTGCTCGGCTGATTCGAGATGGGGTCGTCAGCTGGGAAGGCAATATCGCTTCACTGCGTAGATTCAAGGATGACGTGTCTGAAGTTCGTGAAGGATTTGAATGCGGTATCAGTCTGGAGAACTTCAATGACGTGAAGGTCAGCGACCAGATTGAGGCTTACGTCGTCGAGAGAGTTGCCGCGACGGAACTTTAGGGACAGGAGCAGTAAGCAGTAAGCAGTAAGCAGTAAGCAGGAGCAGGAGCAGGAGCAGGAGCAGGAAGATATACGAGCGTATCCAAATTGGGAATAAGGTTTTTACCTGCTCCTGCCTACTGCTCCTGCTCCTGATAACCTGCTCCTGCAAACTGGCGGTTATGCATCGTACAGAAAGGATCGCGGACATCATTCGTGAAGAGATCACCCAGATTGTTGGGTACGAACTCGAAGACCCGCGACTGACGATGGTTACAGTAACCGAGGTTCGTTTGTCGGGCGATAAACGCGCAGCCAGAGTTTATGTGACGGTTGCGGGCGACGAAAACGAACACAAGTCAGCACTCGCCGCACTTAAACATGCTGCTCCCTACGTACGAAAACAACTTGGTCTATCACTGAATCTCCCACGCACTCCTGAGCTTCATTTTGTGCGTGATCGGATTGAAGAGGAAGGCGAACGGGTGGATCAGCTGTTAGAGCAGATCGAGCGAGAATGGGAAAGTAAAGGAAAGGATGAAGGATGAAGAAAGTGGTCTTTGGCTTTAGGCCTTTGGTCTTTGTATTCGATTCGCGTCCGGATAGATGCAAAACCAAAGACCTAACCAACCTTCATCCCTTACGAGTAACCAATGCTTAGTCAAGTAGTCGAGTTGATCGAGTCGAAGAAACGTTTCGCGATCACCTCACATATTCGCCCCGATGGGGACAGTCTTGGATCGTCACTCGGTTTGTATTGGCTGTTGCGCGGGCTCGACAAAGAAGTCGAGGTTATCATGCGCGACCCAGTGCCACATGCTTATCAACAGCTACCAGGCGCCAAAGACGTCTACGTTGTCCCCGCTGTCGATCCTTCCTACCAAGCGGTATTTGTGATCGAATGCTCCGACATCTCACGACCAGGTCTGATAGATCTCGAGAAACAAAGTGTAGTCAACATCGATCATCACTCAACCACTGCGCTCTTCGGCACAATCAACTGGATTGACTCCACCGCATCAGCGGTCGGCGAGATGATCTATAACCTGTGTAAGGCAACTGGCGTTAGAGTCACCAAAGAGATTGCCGAGTGTGTTTATACTGCCCTGATCACCGACACGGGTTCATTTCACTATTCCAATACAACCGAGCGCACTTTCAAAGTCGCTTCTGAACTTGTAAGAACAGGGGTCAAGCCGGCGAAGACAGCCGAGGCGGTTTTTGCCAGCTATCCCTGGAGTAGAATCGAACTCATGGGCGCCGTGTTGTCAACAGCCCGACGAGATCCCACTGGCCGCGTTGCCTGCATGCGGCAATCGCTCGAAATGCAACGACAGGCCCAGGCTTCCGATGAAGACGCCGACGGTTTTGTGAACTACCCGCTCACTGTTGAAGAGGTGGAAGCGGTTGCGATGTTGAAGGAATGCGAACCTGGAATCTACCGCACCAGCTTACGTTCCAAGGGCGACGTGAATGTTGCGAAAGTCGCCGAGAAGTTTGGCGGGGGTGGTCACCGCAATGCTGCTGGTTGCACGTTGAAGGGAAGTTGGGAAGCAGCCGAGTCGGAAATCGTTTCGTTATTGCAGGAAGCGGTGAAAAGGGCCAATGGACTAAAAGACATTACCGACGACGCTCTAAAAGATCCGGGTCTGATGTCCGTGTAGAGCCACTGGAGTCCCCGAGCGCGGAGCCTTGAATCAGTTCATCGCTCCGCGTTCATTTGTTTATGTCGACCAAAGAAAAGAAATACAAGTGGCGCCGCGAGGATTACCAGGAGCAGACACGTGGGTTGTTGATGGTTCACACGGGAAACGGTAAAGGCAAAACAACCTGCGCACTGGGGCTGATGATGCGAGCGACCGGGCGAGGATTGAAATGCTGCATGATTCAGTTTATGAAGTCGCGAAACGATCGTTACGGCGAACATGAATCGGCAGAGAAGCTGGGAATTGAAGTTCACACGATGGGTGACGGCTTTACGTGGGACACAAAGAACCCTGAGCAAGACATTAAGACAGCGCGGCAAACGTGGCAGCTATGCGTCGAGAAGTTACGATCAGGTGACTACGACATGCTGGTCTTTGATGAATTGGTTTATGTGCTGAGTTATAACTGGCTGCCAGTTGAGGAAGTTCTGCAAGAAATCAAGAGTGCGCGAGCTTCGCAGCCAGCGTTGCACATAGTTGTCACGGGCCGGGATGCGCCAGCGGAATTGATAGAAGCCGCCGATCTGGTAACTGAAATGAAGGAAATCAAGCATCCATTCAATGCGGGGATCAGAGCGCAACAAGGCATCGAGTTCTGATATTGCAGATTGCCGATTGCAGATTTGTGGACCGATTGCACAAAGTGGGATCAAGTGTTTAAGTTGGCTCTTTCTCTGTGTTACGTCTGTGTTTTCTGAGTCTATGAGGTGAAAGACGGCTTTGCAGCATTCACCAAGGGCAACACCGAAAACACAGACGAAGCACAGAGCGATACCAAAAAGCAATCGGTGGGACATCATCGCGCCTTTGTGCTAACCTTCAAATCACCACATGGCCTGGTTCAATAAAAAAACTAAACGAATAGAGGCAGTTCCACCGGATCAGCGCGTTGTGAAGACGGAAAACGTCTTCGTCAAGTGCGACGGTTGCGAGGCTCACCTTTTCAAGGGCGAGCTCGAGGACGGGCTGCAGGTTTGCAAACATTGTGGGTTCCACTTTCGTATCGGCGCGCGCGAGCGACTGGCTCTGTTGTTCGACGACGAAAAATTCGAGGAGCTAGATAGTGAAGTTGTCTCAATCGATCCACTCGAGTTTGCTGACAGTAAGCCCTATCCGAAGAGACTTGCGCACGCAAAGGAACTATCCGGGCTTCCTGAAGCAATTATCAATGCCCGAGGAACAGTCGGTGATCACCCAGTCTGCGCGGGCGCTATGGATATGCTGTTTATCGGTGGCTCGATGGGTTCAGCCGTTGGTGAAAAAGTAACGCGGCTCATTGAACGAGCGATGAATGAACGCAGCGCTGTAGTGATCTTCTCTGCTTCGGGCGGAGCACGTATGCAAGAGGGAACGCTCTCCTTGATGCAGATGGCCAAGATCTCGGCAGCACTCGCGGCACTCGATGAAGCTCATTTACCGTTTATCTCAGTTTTGACTGATCCAACGACCGGAGGTGTCACCGCAAGTTTCGCGATGCTTGGTGATGTCATTATCGCGGAACCAAAAGCACTAATCGGTTTTGCTGGTCCACGTGTTATCGAACAAACGATCCGTCAGAAGCTGCCAAAAGACTTTCAAAGATCTGAGTTTCTCCTTGAGCACGGGATGATCGATGCTATCGTTGACCGGCGCGAAATCAGGGCCTACATCACAAGGTTGCTTAACTTCATGATGAATCCCGAAATTCATGGCGAGTCGGACATTGAACGAGCACGGCGCCGGGCCATCTCTCGAAACTAAGTGTCTCAGTTCTTCTCTGTGCGCCTCTTTGGAGTGCGGGGACTTGTCACCGCTTTGGTACAGCTAATCTCAGGATCTCACAGCGCCTTGTACCAAAGCGGTGACAGGTCCCCGCACTCCAAGGAGCACAGAGAAAAGCAACCGCTGATGGATTTCGATGAAGCACTGCAATATCTCCTCAGTCTTGGACACGAGACGCTCACCATCAAGTTGGGTCTGAGAAATACTGAGTTACTGCTGCACTCACTAAGAAATCCGGAACAGGCTTTTCCGGCGGTACAAATCGCGGGGACAAACGGTAAAGGTTCCACCGCGGTTGTGTTTGATTCAATCTGCGGTAAGGCAAACATTAAAACCGGACTCTACACCTCACCTCACCTTCAATCGATCAACGAGCGGATAAAGATTGCAGGCGTCGAGTTGTCTCGTGAAGATTTTGCGCGGTACGCCACGGAGGTTCGCAACGCCGCAAATGATCTGTTGCATACTGGTCAGATTGACGCTCTGCCGACTTTCTTCGAGCAAGTAACAGCGATCGCCCTGGTAGCATTTCGCGAAGCGGGAATCGAATTGGCCATACTAGAGACGGGTCTGGGTGGGCGACTGGATTCGACTACGGCGGCAAGAGCGGAAGTTTGCGCGATTACTCAAATCGCTTTCGATCATGAAGAATACCTGGGCCATACAATCGAAAGTATCGCATCCGAAAAGGCGGCCATCATTCGCCCGGGAACAAGAGTCGTTGTCGCAAATCAACGGCCCGAAGCGCTCAGAGTGATAATGAAACGTTGCGAGGAGAATGAAGTCTTACCACTGCTCAATGGTTGCGTTTCGACTGTAGAAGAAGTTTCGCCTGATGGGAGATTCCGAGTAACCTTTGCGACGCCAACTGATCGTTATGAAAACGTGTGGCTAGGACTGCGCGGTCGTCACCAGATCGAAAACGTAGCCTTGGCGATCCAGTTGGCCGAGATTCTTCGTTCTACCGGATTTGGACTTCCCCATGCGGCGATTATCAAAGGCATCGAGACCGCATCACATCCCGGCAGGTTGGAACTGATTGGCAGGAATCCAAGGTTTCTGTTGGATGGCGCCCACAACCCGGCTGGGGCCGGAGCGCTAAGAGAGTTCCTTGACCACTTTGCTCCGCGGCCCCTGACCATTGTCTTTGCAGCAATGGCGGATAAGCGTATCGAAGAGATCGCCGAAATTCTGTTTCCCATTGCCGACAACCTCGTACTGACGGCGATTGAAAACCCCCGCGCCGCGTCAACGGAAATGATGCAGTCGATTGCCAAACGATTTGCAAAGGGACGAATACTAACCTGCGCCAGGAGTGATGAAGCTCTCAAGGTGGCACGCGCACAAACTGAACCGAATGGGATGATTTGTATTACTGGATCGCTATACCTTATTGGAGAAATACACGACCAAGTCATCGATAGATCTACCAGCGTCAACGCTTAACGAAAGAACCAAATGACAACAACAGATAAAGAATTACCAAAAGTCATCGACAGCAGAACAGTTTTTGACGGAAAGGTTTTCGACGTCTCCGTCGATACGGTTCAAGAGGGCGCTCTGGTTTACCAGCGAGACGTCGTACGTCATCCTGGAAGCGCCGTGATCGTTCCTGTATTTGCCGACGAAACTGTGGCACTGGTCAAACAATACCGTCATCCTGCCGTTCGCTATTTACTGGAGGTGCCAGCCGGCACTCTGCAGGACCGTGAGAGACCCGAAGTGGGCGCCGCACGTGAGTTGGAAGAAGAACTCGGTGTGGTGGCGGGTAAACTCGAAAAGTTGAGCGAGTTTTTTGTCTCACCTGGTTTTTGTGAAGAGAAGATGTGGGTATATCTAGCAACGGAACTTACCGAAACAAGTCAACAGCTTGACGATGACGAGCTAATAGAAGTCGTAAGGGTTAGTCTCTCTGAAGCACTCGAGATGATTACTGACGGCGAGATTGAAGATGCTAAGACCATCATAGGTTTGATGTTGGCAGCGCCTCGAATCGGTTCGCCAATGTTCGAAGCGACTTATCCGGCAGTTTGAAATAGGACCTAGAGGATCTTTAAGACCAGTAGGACATAGGACTCATATGACCGATAAGACCTATTGACCGTTAGAAAGTAAGTCACCTAAACTCGCCTCCAGTGATTACAAACGATCCTTCTTCGCTTCCCCATCACCCGGCCACGGAGCCTGAAGTATTAGCCGAACACCATTACCCCGAAAGAGCTGCGGCCCCCATACCGCCTAATCCATGGGTAGATGTACTTAAAGCATTTGTCACGTGGGTTGGCAGCGTGGTTCTTTTGCTTGTTGTGCCGTTGATTCTGTTAGTGCCTTACTTCGTCTATTTGGCGATGAAGGGCGCTGCCACGGCGGAATCACTGCTGCAAAATAAAACATTCATTCTCCTCTCAATAGTTGGAGTTATTCCCGCGCACGCCCTTACGCTACTGGTCGCCTGGATTTTGGTGACGAATTGGGGGCGTGTTTCCTTCTGGCAAACGTTAGGATTCTCGTGGCCTGGTTCTGTGACACCCTGGAAAGGCATAGCTTCCAGTTTTGGGGTTGCGGCTCTACTGCTGGGTCTTGGAGTCCTGGTAACAAGTCTGCTGGGGGGTGCTAAAACCGATCTCGATCGCCTCATTGAAAGTTCTTTTCAGGCGCGAATCGCCACGGTATTTCTGGCCGTACTGACCGCCCCATTGGTAGAAGAAGTCGTTTATCGTGGAATGCTGTATCCAGCGTTTCAGCGTCTATTGGGAATGGGTTGGGCCATCGCGATCGTCTCGCTGTTATTCGCCGGAGTCCATGTTTGGCAGTACAGAACCAACCTGGGCGTAATCGTCGTCATTACGATTCTCAGTATTACTCTCACGATCATTCGCGCGCTCACCAACAAACTACTGCCCTCGTTTGTCATTCACCTGATCTTCAACGGCCTGCAATCGCTGTATCTTATTCTGCAACCTTTCCTCGAAAAACCCAAAACACTCGACCCCGCTCCAGCACTAATTCAACTTTGGCGGACGTCCCGTCACCTGTTCTGAATATGTCCTACGATGTGGTTGTTGTTGGCGGCGGCGTAGGAGGTCTTACAGTTGCCGCACTGCTCACAGCACGTGGCGTTAATGTTTGCCTTCTTGAAAGACAATCACAAGTCGGTGGCTGTATCGGCCGCGTTCAGTTCTCCGGAATCGATTTCGAACCAGGCATGGGACTGCACTCTTCATGGGGAAATAATGAGATTTTTGCGAAGGTTTTTTCGGAGTTAGCGGTTGATCCTCCTCGGGCGTCTCGAATCGAATCTGATTTTGTTGTCCGTCTTGCAAGAGATCAGGATATCCGTTTAAAAAAAGACGAGGCCGAGTTCTTTGATGAGTTGCGCAACGCATTTCCCGAATGTCCGCAAGCCGCGATTGAGTTCTACAAACAGGTCGATCGAGTTTGGCAGTTTCGGTATCAACAAGCTCAAACGAAATTCGATACTGGGTTTCTTGCACAAGCCTGGCGAAGGATTTGGCCCTCAAAGCCTGGCAGCAATCTCGCAGACTTCACTACGCGAACAGCACTCAGTTTTGCCGGTAGCGCTTCATCGCGATTCCAACGTTTCATTGATGCGCAGCTTCGCGCCTTTTTACACACGAGCATCGATCGGTGTGCGTTTCTTGCAGCATGCGACGCCCTAAGCCTGGCGCGCAGAGACCTCTATGCGATCGAGAGTGGAGTCGCTACTCTCGCGGAACGTCTCGCGGAGAGTATCAAGGTGGCCGGAGGGAGTGTTCGCCTCGATAGCCCCGTGTTGCGTCTCGCTTACGATAAAGGCGGACACGCGATTGGAGTAGACCTGCTCAGCGGAGAAACCGTGCTCGCCAAGCGTGCCATCATTAGCAACTTGACGATCTGGGATACCTACGGAAAACTGGTTGGCCTCAATAACACTCCCTCCGCTGTCAAGAGCGAGTTACGAAAACTACAAAGTAGCGGCGCATATCTCATATATGCCAATGTGGACAATGCTGCAGTTGCGAGACTGCCAGCTCGGAACTTCCTGGTAGCTACGGATGAAGCGACCGAAGGTATGGAGCTTTCGGGCGAGTTTACAGTGACGATTGGCCCGAAGAACTCGAATGGGAGTCATCCAGGAACTATCAAGACAGCCTGCGAAGTCGCACCCTGGTTTTCATTCCAGTCCAGCGAAGAGGACTATGAAGAGTGGGACCAATCAGCACTCGAAAGTCTTTGGGACAGACTTCACCATGCGTTGCCTGAATTGGGATCCGGGATCGAAGTGATTGAGACTGCGAATCCGAGAACCTGCTACGACCTAACCCGCCGGAAGCTAGGAATGGTTATGGGTGTTGAGTCGGCCCTGGAAAGCCTTTGCAGGGCAGACCAGCACGTCACGACAATTCCGAACGTTTACATTGTGGGCGACACGGTGGCGGGAGCTCCCACGATTGCCGGAGTGGTCGAGTCCTCGCTTCTCCTCGCAAATCGTCTTACAAAATAGTTCTAGACAGCAATGAATTGTCTATTGTATACATGCACTAGACAATATCATGTACGTAACCGTTGATGAACGAGACGCCAGACCGCTCTATCAGCAGTTGGTAGACGAAATCAAAACGCTAATAGCGCGAGGCGAATTAGCGGCAGGAACGCTTCTCCCACCCGTCAGACAAGTCGCCTCGGACCTGGGTGTTAATCTGAATACCGTCGCCTTCGCGTATCGGCGCCTGCAAAAGGAGGGTTTGATTCGCGTAAGGCATGGGTCGGGAGCCGTGGTCATCTCACAAACATTGCGTGAAAAGCCGAAGGATCGGCTCAAGATCCAGCTCAGGACCGCTTTGACGCAATTAGTACTGGCCGGTCTAAAACAACCAGAAATCAAAAGTATGATTAACGAGGAATTGGACGAGTTACTAAGAGAAACGCGGCATAGTAACCCGTAGGATTATGGCCTGTTCGGGTCGCTGTAATCCCTACGTGGGCCTCGGCCACCTACGCCACTGTCCGGGTCACGGGATGGAGCCGCTACGGGCGTCGTCCTTACAGGAGTTGATGTAGGACTCGATCCAGGGCTTGGATAACTATGAGTGGGCGAGCCGCCACTTGTAGCTGGGCTACCGTAACCCGAGCCCCCTGAACCAGTCGTCCCACCGTAAACCGTCGTTGGATAAGAAACGCCGTAGGGTGAATAATGGTAGCCAAATGGTAGATATGTATAGCAAGCAGATCGGGAGTTATAAAACCAAATTCCGGAACGTCCGAAGCTGTTGAAAAGAAAAAAGTCTGAATTGCTTGCCGAAAACGCAGAATTTAGCATCCTATTGTTAATCCGTCGGTTGGCTTTTGCTAACGTTTCCGCTCGATCCTTGCTCCAGAGCTCGATGGCTACTTCCTTTTCCACCTTTTTCTCTTCGTCTGTTAGTTTCGCCACCGAAACTGCAGTCGCGCTAAAGGTCACCTTCATCCCGCCTTTTACCTTTGTTTGCGACTCGCCCAGGATTACGCGACCTTTACGGACTATTACTTCTGTAGCGTCGTTTGGAACCACATTCAGCCGATAAAGACCCTGGCGGTCAATCGCCAATCTGGCGTGGGGTGTGCTGATGTTGATCAGCATCTGTGTCTCTTCCACACCGGACGCCTCTACAATGGCCGTACCGCGCAATACGCGAACCTCCAAATTAGCCAGAGAGTTGTTAGCCAATTCCACCTCTGAATCTCCCCCCAGACGAAGGTATGAACCGGGGTTGAGCAATATCTCGACCCTTCCGTCACGAGCCGTCCGCACTCGGTCTCCTGCTTCGAGATCGTCCGTAATCATAAGCTGTTGCCAGTCAGACTCACCCTTGGGATGCATCGTGGCCTGACCCGTTACGGCATTAATTCCCCCTGCCTTCGCGGAAATAACAAACTTTTCGCGGTTCTGGCCTAAAGCAGTGACACCAGAGCAACATAGTAGGACGACAGCGGTGAAGAGAGATATGTTTGGGAGGCTGAAAGTTTTTCTCACGGAAAGACCCTCCGATCGAGATTGGATGTGGCCGCTAACTCCAAAGCATTATAGTCCCGAAAGGTTCTTTTACAAGCTTTTCCCGGAGCCTATTCCAAAAATGTACTGGCTTGAGGCTATGGATCAGTCATCACTCTTGCAAAGTAACCTCGCTTAGTCCGGGCCAGTAGATCGGGATGGTGCGGGAGTTGAACGTCTACGACCCTCCAGCGTCCATCCTGACCCTTATTAGCAGGTCGATAACCAATGCTGTACACGGTGCTCAGATCGCGAATCACCTGTCCATAAAGTTGATCGAGATCGCTAAGCTTTTCAGCGCGGTAGAGCGTCGTTCCGCAAGCCCCCGCTATCTGCGTCAGTTGGTTACGAGCCTCAGCGTAGGCCGCACGGGGAATGTGATAGTGCTTTACATTCTCGTCTTCTGTATTCAAGTAAATTGGGAAAACTATGCTCTCAGAATTCCGAATGTTTTCCATGAGCGCTTCAAAGGTTATGTCAGAACCGGGCCCGGGGACATCAGGCAGCGCATTGTCGATCCCGTCAGTCATCAATACGATCGCACTGCGCCGGCCACCTGCGCCATCCGCCACCATTTCCGTCAACACGTAGTTCAGGGCATCCCACAAATTGGTTCCGCCGATTGCTCCATCTATTTCATCGATACTGCTCTTGAGCTTCTTGCGGTCCAGCGTAAAAGACGAATACAGGGCTGGTCTGTCCGTAAAAGTTACCAGGGCAAGGCGATCGACGGGACGCGCTGAGTCGACAAATCGTTTTGCTGAACTCTTTATGATCTTCAGTTTCTTGGCATTCGAGCCTGACAGATCAAGCAACAACACCAAATCGAAAGGAGCGTCGGCCGCGGCAAAGAAGGCGATCTCCTGTTGCTTTCCATCTTCGAGGACCAGGAAATCTTTTTGTTGAAGGAGAGGAGTGGCAATTGCCGCGGACGCACCGAGCACGCTGACTCTCAAATCGACCAGGTCTGAGTCGATGCGAATGGTTTCGACAGGATCTTGTCCTCGTGCGTTTACGCCAAGCGCAACTAAAACAAACAGACATGCAAAACTGTACCGGTACGGCTTTCTTCGAAATCTTGGTGCCCGACTAGTTTGCATAATAGCCACGCTTACCTCGTGCGACTGCGTTTGAACGATTGACTGTAATTTTTATCGCTCGCCATTTGCCGTCGCGCCCCTTGTTAGAAGGTCTATAAGCCAGGCTATAGACTGTGCCAAGGTCAGTCACTACCTGGTCATACGCACCCGCTAGATCGGTAAGTCGTTCAACCTCGTAGAAGATTCCGCCTCCGGTTTCAGCCATTTCTTTCATTCGGTCGTAGCCAGTATCGAACGCTTCCGGCTGCGTATCACGGGGATTCATTGCGACGTAGAACGTGTTTAGACAAAGTGTATACAAAACGCCGTCGAATTCCTGAATGGTGCGAAGCGCTTCCTGATATGACATCTGCGAACCGTACTGTCCGCTAACGCCTGGGATGGTTCCATCCAGACCGTCGCTCATTAGAATGATTGCTGTACGTCTCGACTTTTTCGGTTCTTTCGTGACCTGATTGATTGCAAACGCGGTCGCATCGTACAGCCTCGTATCACCACGTTCTGTATCGATTGTCCTGATCCGTTGTCGTAGGAGTTCCCGATCGGCGGTTAACGGTGAAACAAGTTTTGCATCTGCTGCAAAAGTAATGACGGCAACCCGATCTGCTGGCCGCGCTGCCTCAACAAAATGGAGTGCTGCTGATCGGATAAGTGAAACGACACTTTTTGTCGAACCAGAGAGATCAATCAACAAGACGAGATCAAAAGGGGCAGATGACGATTCGAATTGCAGAATGTTTTGCTCTTCACCATCTTCGAACAACCGAAAGTCAGGTTGCTGAAGCCCTTTCAAACCACGACTGGTGCTCCGATCCACAACACTCATGTTTAGGGTGACGAGCTGCGAGTCAACTCGTATAACGTCCCCTTCATCGAGTTCTGAAGGTTGATTCGGATCCGCCGGAACACCCGCCTGACGGCCCGAGTTGTTCGCACCCACAAGTTGAGGATCTCGCCGCGGTACTTCCACCGCAGTTTGATGACTGTTAACGGGTGCAGAGGTAAACGTAATGCGGCCAGTTTCGGTCTGCGCATCCAGCGTGCGACGCTCGGCTCCTGTGCCTAAACGAACCTGCCACAGTCGATCTTCTGCAGCAGGCTTTGAAGAAAGGTTTGATGTAATGACACCTCGAGGGGCGCGAGCTGTCAGATTAATATCCAATGGCTCATTCAATTCAGTCTCAATATCTCCGGAAACGGATTTCACAAGCGCACTGGCTGACAATCCACGAAGTACTATCTTTCCGTTCGTAGTGTTGACTTCGAGCGTGGCGGTCCGAGGGATCTTAATAGTCAGATCGATTGCGGCCATAGAATTAACAGGAACGCGCAGTGCGGAGATTGCCAGGTAACTTCCACGGTTGTCGATAACAATCGGCGAACGCGTCAAACTAGACGTACTCGGGCTAGTGACGACTGCCGCCACGGAGACAAATGGCTTTTCCCAAACTTCAGCCGCAACGTTTCCGAAACGATTCTCAACTCTCACCCGCGCGTCTGGGGGCACATCAATGCGAATATCGTCGTCGCGATCGTAGCCGAGGCTGAAGTTTGAGGAGAGAAAAAGCCCTGCCAGGATTATCAGGCCAAGAAGCCTGCGCACGTTCGAGAACATAGAAAAAATCTACTCGAGTGTGAAAATGATGGCAAACGGGGAGAGTAGGTTCAGGTCGTTACCTTTCGATCATATCAAGCATCGAGCCCTCATCCCTCGCAGGTTCAGACGCCGCTGGTGGTGGCGCTCCTGCCAGATCGTTGATTCTTAGTAACAGATTATTCGCATTACTGGCGTAAGGCAGAGCTCCCTCCGCTGTTAATATTCCGTCGCGAATCATTTTCTCAATCACTCCATCGAACGTTTGCATACCCTCCTGATCACCCTGTTCCATTGCGTCGATGAGTGACTTGCCATCTGATTCGCCCTTTTCTATATAGTCTCGAGTCCGCATTGTGGACTTTAGAATCTCAATTGCTGCGATTCGTCCATTGCCGTCGGCTCGTGGAATTAAGCGTTGAGAAACGATGAAACGAAATGATTGTGCAATTCTCGTTCGGATTACTCGCTCTTCATTTTTAGGAAACACACCAATTATTCGATCCACAGTCTTGGACGCATCAATCGTGTGCAGCGTTGATAGTACAAGGTGACCTGTTTCTGCCGCCTCCAAAGCTACTTCAATCGTCTCTCTATCGCGCATCTCACCAACCAAAATTACTTTCGGAGCTTGTCTCAGTGCCGCGCGAAGGGCAATCGAAAAACTGGGCGTATCCGAGTGGAGTTCTCGTTGATGAATCGTGGAATTCTTGTGGTTGTGTAAGAACTCGATCGGATCTTCAATCGTTACGATATGGTAGTAGTGGGTCTCGTTGATCAAATCGATTACGGCGGCCAGCGTGGAACTCTTTCCGCTTCCGGTCGGTCCAGTAACCAAAACAATCCCGTTTTTTAGATCGGCAACCGCCATCAATTGTTCGGGAAGATTGAAGTCTTTGAATTGCGGGCACTTCACGGGAATCACGCGCATGACAATCGCATACGAGCCCCGTTGCTTGAAGATATTTACGCGAAAGCGGGCCTCACCCGGAGCACTGAAGGACAAGTCGGCGGAACCGTTCTTTTCGAGACTCTCGGACGCGGACTGCTGGTTACCAATGATGAGCTTGGCGATACCAGCTGTATGCGCCGGCGTCAGCTTTTCCAGACCACTAATTGGCACTGGCACCAGTTTTCCAGATAACTCTATTTGCGGTGGTCTGCCCGGACTAAAAATTAGATCGCTGACTTTGTCCGATGCCCTCAACATCTCCCGCAAAACGGTGATGAAATTTGGAGGCGGTGGTCCTTGGGTTGCGGTGTTTGATGATTCGCTACTCATTTTTGTCTGGAACTTTTTTTAGGGTTCGCGCGTCAAAATCTCAGATGAATACTAACAAGCAAAAGAATCCTTCGTTAGAACAAACTGATCGGCTGATGCGTACATCAAAGTGAATGTTTGGCAAGGACGCGGTTGACGAATTAGAACCGAGTCCAGACTCTAAAGAAAGGCGCTAGGAAACATGGCAACATACAGAGATCCTGTTAGCTGCTTTGCACCACTTGAAGTAATCGAGCGCCTGCTGGAAATTCGTGTTGAAGCGGGTTACACGCCTGCCGTTTATCTTCTTTCCCCCGATGATTTGGCAGACTATCTCGATGCATATGGCTTCGATGTGTATGCTCTGTCGGAGGCCGAAGCTGAGTTTCACTTTGGGGACTATCGTGCTTCGCTTGCCCCGGGCGGCGATCACGCTCATTGCTCGCTAACCGCGCATTAGAATCACAAATAATCGGAGTATTGGCAACGCGGGAGATTTTAGAGTCTCCCGCGTTGTTATTTTACGGCCTTAATCACAAAGAACGTGGCATCGTCGCTCGAGCCAACACCATCAGTCCATGCCAATATTGTGCGATGCATGTGGGTTACGAGTTCTCGGGCGCTTAGGCTTGAAGCGCTTTTGACTGCTTCAGCCATTCGATCTTTACCAAACTCCTCGCCTTTCGAATTTAGAGCCTCTGTTACACCATCAGTATAAAGCACCAAAATTTCGCCAGGTCTGAAAGTGTGGTAATGCTCGTGATAACGGGTGTCACGAAACATTCCGAGAGGCTGTTCTCCCCATTCAATAAAACGAGTTGCACCCTGCGCATCGATCAAAAGAGGTGGATTGTGACCAGCATTTGAATAATGCAAAGTTCGATTTGAAGCATCCAGAATTCCGTAGAAGGCGGTAATAAACTGGTTTCGCTCAATCGACTCCCAAAGCAGGTAATTCACCTTGGCCATCGAGATATGGGTCGCGTAACCGATGTGCGTGGCGGCTCGCAGGCTGGCGCGCAGGAAAACCATTAAGAGCGCGGCTGGCACACCCTTACCTGCCACATCCGCGATTACGAGTCCAATCTGATCGTCGTAGATACGAACCCAATCATAGTAGTCGCCTGAAACCTCTTCAGTAGGAAAGTTGTAGGCGCTGATATCAAAACCTTCCAGCTCCGGATCATTTGGCGGAAGTAACTCCAGCTGAACCTGCCGGGCTACTTCTAATTGTCCTTCGAGACGTTTCTTTTCAATCAACTGTTCGTGCAACATCACCTTCTCGATGATGATGGCAACCTGCGAGGCAAGTAACCTCAGAACCTGTAGATCGTCGTCGGAATAGGCATTTAGTTCATCGCTCTCCAGATCGAAGACGCCGATCACTTCATCGTTTGAAATAATGGGAGCAACCATCTCGGACCGCGTCCGTTCGCGAGCATTGACGTAGACGGAATCCAGCCGTACATCAGGCGAAATGATGGGTTGACCGCTGACCGCGACACTACCAATAAATCCCTCGCCCAACTTGAGGTGCAAGTCTGACAATTCATCAATGTCATAGCCGCGCACTGCCTCCGATTTGAAGGTACACGGCTCTTCTCCTTCGGGAACCAATTCCTTGTCAACGCACTGCAGGACAAAAATACCGGCCGCATCATAGGGGATGAGCGAGTCGAGCGTGTCCATTACCAGATTCAGCACCTCCTGGAGATCCAGTGACCGGCTGATCTTGCTGGTGATATCCAGCAACATGCGCAGCTTGTCGACCGTGGTTAGACCACGCGCAGGTGCATCTTTCAACTGTTCAGTCATGTTATTCAGTACTCAACGGACCAGCGCATTATGTCCGATAAACTCGAGTTTGTCGTACTCTCAAGCGAAACTACGCTTGTTCTTACGGGGGCGTGTTCGCTTACACAGCGACAAACTGAAGTTTATCGGACATTGGCTTTATATTCGCTCCACAACTTCGTAACCTTCATCCGATACTCGACAAGTTCGCGACTCACGCGAAAGTGAACGGCGATCTCTCCCGATATTTTTCCCTTCAACAGAAATCTTTTCAACGATCGATACGGTACTAACGCAGCGGCGCCAACTCCGTAGGCCTCCTCTTCATCCGTTTTTCGATAATCCCTCGCCATCACCTTGCCGCGTTCGTCTTTCGTAACAACAGATAATCGATTTGGCTGGTGGCCGAGAAAGACGTGGCAAATCTCCTCCATTAGCGTCGCGTTGGTCCGCGCTCTACCGTGCGTGGGATTCAAAATGACAAGTTTCATTCCATTTGGAAGCGAACACGCACCTCCGGACCATTTGTCGACCGCGGGTCCCAAAAGGTGCTCGCGCGCGCTTTCGCTGAGACCCTTGATCTGATCGAATCTGAGAACGACCAGATTTGCGAAGCGCGCAAGGTCAAATGGATTCACTGGCTGATCACCGCGAACGCCGGCAAAATCTCGCAACCCTAGGGCCTTGAGTTCAAAACTTCTCCACTTGTCTCCTGCGGGTAAATCGCTGGTCAGCACCGTTTGAGTATAGCGAATTAGCTGAAAGGTGCGACGTCGCTACCGTCGCTTCTTAGCAGTTTTTTCCGTGTCCTTCCGGCTGAACTGAGTGTAGGCAACGCGAAACACTTCTGATAGGGCAGCGGCAGTTTCAGGCGTCAGATTCCGGTCGGCTCGAAGGTGGGCCTCGACGATCTCAGGCGTGGGTTCTTGCGGGTAATAGACCACGGCTTTGGTTGACTCAGATTGCGGGTGACGACCGCTCAGGATGCGTTCCATTGGCACATCCAGCCAGGCGGTCAGACGTGCGATGTTGTCGGCATCCGGCTTTCCGGTTCCATTTTCGATTCGCGACAGGGTTGACGCCGAAACCGCAGTCTCAGTTGCCACGTCACGGAGACTGAGCCCAAGCTCTTCTCGTCGTCGACGAATCGCCCGGCCTAACTCTTCCGTATTCACCATAGCCTTTGCTGGTCTGCTCATTCGATCATCTCCTTCCCACGTCGTTTCAACTTAGCACACGGTGGTTTTAAGCGCAAGACTATGTCTTACGCTTGAAACAAGTCAAACCTCAGCGGCTTTGCCCTAAAAGTCAGGGAATGTGATTGGATCGGGTGAGAATGAGACAGAATGACAAAAATAAGGCCGCGAATACCGCGGCCTTTGCAGAAACGATGGATAAAAAGATTAAGGCTGTACTTTCACCTGCTTGCTTCCCATCGCCAAGTCTCGCGCCTTCGGTAGAACATCCACGGCCTTCGCAACCTGCGGATCATCTTGAACAATAAAAACTCGATCGGCCATCACTCGACCGAACGCAGCTGTTACGATGTTGAATCGCAGCTGTACTTCGATGAAACTCCGATTCTTGTCCAAGGTCGCAGCCGAGAGCTTGAGGGATGGGTCGTTGCTAACAAAGTCTCTGAATGCCTTGTATAGCGCGTCTGAAACTTTGAACTCCTCGTCCTGCAATTCATGACGATAATCGATTCCAGGTATTCGACTCGATTCGAAGCCACGAACTCGTCCGTTCACTAATTCGCGAACGAAAACAAAACTCGGACTCAGAATTCGACGCTGCGTCATCGTGACAGCCTTTGCCCCGACGCTTTCATCTGGTGCGATACCGCCACCACCATAAACAGCTCGCCCTGTATCCGTCTTCTTTTCCTGACCGGTAGGTTTTGTTACTTCTTTCTGATCGCGTCCAGTTACGCCGCTATGTTTGTAGTAATCGTAAAATCCTCCGTTCGAGTAATCGCGTTGAATCAAACGACCCGACGGTGTGTAGTACTTCGCCGAAGTCAAAGTTAAACCGGCGCCTTGCTCAAGCGGAATGATGCTTTGCACGAGCCCCTTGCCAAAACTCGTTTCACCCACAATCAGTGCACGATCATGATCTTGCATTGCACCAGCCACAATCTCGGAAGCAGAGGCTGTGTTTTCATTTACCAGAATCACTAGCGGTGTCAAATCTGGTGAACTGTTTCTCGATTCGTACGTGTTATCGCGAAATCCGTTGCGACCTTTCTGCGTCAGAATCCTCTGGCCATCGCGGAGGAACACTTCGGCAACGTGAATTGCCTGATCGAGAAATCCGCCGGGATTATTCCGTAGATCAAGAACCAGAGAATTCATGCCCTTTTTATGCAGACGTTCCAGCGAATCGATCAATTCGTCGGTGGTTGTGTAATTGAAACCGCGGGTCATATCGATATAGCCAACTCCCGGTTTCAACATGTAGGCATCGGGGATCGAAGGCTGCGGCACAGCGTCGCGCACGATATCGATTTTCTCGATGCGTTTATCCGCTGCACGTTCAAGGGTGAGTTTGACGGTCGAGCCTCGCGGTCCGCGTATTTTGTCGCGAACTTCGATCGAAGGCTTTCCTCTCATCGCCACACCGTCAACCTCAACTACTCGGTCGCCAAACCGCAGACCTG
This sequence comes from Pyrinomonadaceae bacterium, assembly GCA_036004125.1. Taxonomy (GTDB): domain Bacteria; phylum Acidobacteriota; class Blastocatellia; order Pyrinomonadales; family Pyrinomonadaceae; genus PSRF01. The sequence goes on from DASYRR010000303.1 coordinate 24,093, forward strand.
AACGTTGCGCTGGAGAATTGTCGAAGGTGGCCGTGATGTATGTATCGGCATCGTCCCCGTAAATGTAAGTCTGAATGGACGCGCCAATGCCGAAGTACTCTGAGCGCTGATCCGTTTTTAGTTCGTCAAACTCCTCGCGATCGTAGTAGTTGGAATGCGGGTCCAGCGAGCGCAACATGCCAATGATCGACGACTTGAAAACGTTGTTGTAATCGAGCTTACGACCATCGACGTATTGTTCCTGAATAACTTTCAGCGCTTCCTCAAAGTCTCGCTCGAGAGCAATCGCCTCGGCAGTAGCCGCTTTGTTTCTGCGAGACGCGCTTCCAGGATTTGACGTTGAGCCCGAGGGAGTTTGTGATCGTTGTTGAGCAAAGCCAATATGCGGAAATATGAGAGCGATTAGCAAAAACAGATTTATATAGGCTGGAATTCTTCTCACCGCTAACCTCGAGATTTAACTAGATTTCGTTAGACGCACACTTTCAACCGTGTGTTGCGCCTCAAATGCAATATAACGGATGCGAAAGGGCCGGGCAAGGTTGACCATATTTATTGCAGATTGAAGATCTGCAATAACTTGACCTTTCTTTCTGCGGCTCCGTAGAATGAACTTACCCCCAGCAAGGATCGTAAGACGAAGTGATAGTATTTTCGTTGGTTACGAAAAGGAGTCTTTACGAAAATGAGTAGTCCTTATCACAAGGAAGAGCATTCTTCTCCAGAACCTGTAGATGATTTGATGTTGCGAGATGACGATCCAGGGTCTAGTGAAGAACACAGTCGTACCGCATCATCGGTTCGCGACATTGCCTCGCGGATTCCCGAGTCGTTGAGCGCAATTGGACGTGACATTAGCCGGACCATCGAGAAAGCGATATCGGCCAAAGATGATTATGTGGTCGCGGTAAAGATTTCACCCGAAGCGCAAGACAAGTTGGAACAACTAGTCCAGGCGGGAGTATTTCGAAACAGAGCAGAAGCTGCCGGCTTCTTGATCGACGAAGGCATCAAGACTCAAGCTGCCTTGTTTGATCGAGTCAGGCAGAAGCTTGCTGAAATAGAACGCCTTCGCGCAGAACTGCGAGGCCTGATTAACACTAAACCGGCACAGTCGTGAGCTTAGTAGTTTGAGTTTTGTGCTTTGTCTTTTTACTTTGTTGCCCTAAGCCCCACTAAGGGCCAAGTACCAAGGACCAGGTACGAATTATTTCCCCTTATCTTAAGTGCGCTTTACCTTCCAGGTTCCTCTCGGGAGGGAAAGCACGCCTTTATTTTGACCAAGAGACCATCACGTGACTGACAGATTTCGCATACCGCCAACTCCCATTGAGCAATTCACCCTCGCAAACGGACTACGTGTTGTTCTAAGTCAGGACAATGCCGTGCCTGTCGTCTCAGTTGCAGTGTATTACGACGTTGGATCTAGAAACGAAAAAGAAGGTCGCACCGGGTTTGCTCATCTGTTCGAACATATGATGTTTCAGGGTTCTGAGAACGTACCTAAGGCTGCTCACTTCCAGTACATCTTCAACGCCGGCGGAACGATGAACGGCACGACTTCAACCGAGCGAACTAATTACTTCGAGACGTTGCCCTCTAATTACTTGCCACTCGCTTTCTGGCTGGAAAGCGATCGCATGCACTCACTTAAAGTGACGCAGGAGAACCTGAACAATCAACGCAATGCCGTCCAGGAAGAGAAGAGACTACGTTACGACAATCAGCCATACGTAAACGCCTTTCTTTTGATGAACGAGTTGATCTTTAAAAACGGTGCAAACGCCCACTCAACGATAGGGTCCATGGAAGATCTTGATGCGGCCACCATCGACGACGTGCGGGAGTTCTTCCGGATCTATTACGCGCCGAACAACGCGGTGTTATCGGTTGTTGGTGACTTCGACAATGCACACGCTCGAGAGCTGATTGAGAGGTACTTTGGCAGTATTCCAGCACAAACGATTCCACCATCAGTCGACGTTGCCGAGCCTGAAGAAGTGGCGCTTAAGGAACAAACGTATCCGGATCCTTTGGCGCCCGCACCAGCGTTCGTTGTCGGCTGGAAGATACCAGCTCGTCGTACGGCGGAGTTTTACGCTCTATCTTTGGCTGGGAACCTGTTGTTCGATGGCGACAGCTCTCGTCTTTATCAAAAGCTCGTCAAGGGAGATGAATCGGTGGTTTCAATCGAGGGCGGAATAGACGAACGTCGCGGCCCCTCCGCCTTCTACATTTTCGCGTTGCCGAAACCGGGACAAGAGGTTGCTGACATTCGCGAGAAGATCTTTGCGGAGATCCGTTCAATTGCCGGCACTGGACCCTCTGACGAGGAAATGGAAAAGTTGAAGAACTCACTTTGCAATGATGCCGTTCGTGGGCGACAGTCAACTATGTATCGAGCGCAAAGGCTCGCAGAGTTTGCTTTGTATGACTCTAACCCTGGATTATTCGACGCAGAACTTGATCACTATCTAAACGTTACCGCATTCGATATCAAAAACGCAGTGGCCCGTTTCATTGACGTCGACAATCGAGTAGTACTGGACATCATCCCTGCGGCAGTTGCAGCGGAAGAAGCTGAAACGGTGGCCGCAGCATCACCACAACCTCCAGGCGATGCTCATCAACCAGGAGCTCCAGCACCCCAAATCCCAGATAAACCAGCTTCGGAACCAGCCACAGTCAAAGCGGAGGTGCCACAGATAAAACCGACCGCAGCCCAAACTGATCCTACCGATGGCACTCGCAAATCAGAATCTGGTTCCGAACCTTTGCATTTATAAACATGAGTCAAAGCGAAACTTTTCGTCGTCAGGCGCCAGCACCTCTGCCGCCACAACCCATCATCATACCCAGCGCGCGTGAGACAGTGTTGTCGAATGGCTTGAGCGTTGTTGTGGTTGAAGACTCGCGGCTACCGCTGGTGAGCTATCGCTTAGCCTTACGAGTTGGCACTGCTTACGATCCACCAAAACTTCCCGGCCTGACTGATTTACTTGCTGGATTGTTGCCAGAAGGAACTGAGTCAAGAACTAGTCGCGAGCTTGCTGATGAAGTGGCTCGAGTAGGTGCCAGCCTCTCTGCAGGGGCCAATTCCGACTACACGATCGTAGCCGCATCCGCCTTGAAGCAATTCAGCGATCAGATTCTCGACTTGATGGCGGAAGTGATCCTGCAACCGTCTTTTCCGGAAGGCGAAGTCGAGCTGGCCAAACAAAACACCAAAGAAAGTCTCCGGCAACAACGAGCACAACCTTCTTTTCTGGCTACTGAAATGGTGTGTCGAGTGGTGTTCGGCGATCATCCATATTCGGTCGTCGCACCCACACCAGAATCGATCGACCTCTCGACGCGTAACGATTTTGTCAGTTTCCACCGCAAGAATTTCGTGCCTAACAATGCCGTTTTTATTGTTGTGGGTGACGTTCGCTACGACGACGTGGTTAATCGGCTCTCATCCTTGTTCTCAACCTGGAACCGAGGAGAGGAATTGGCAACGCAATTCCCGGCTCCTCCGGTAAGAACAAAGCGCACGGCTTACTTAGTTGATCGTCCCGGTTCGGCTCAGTCAAACATCGTGATTGCAAACGGCGCGATCACGCGAACAAGTAATGACTACTTTCCAATGTTGCTGATGCATACTGTGTTCGGCGCTACTGCTTCGTCTCGCTTGTTTATGAACCTGCGCGAAGAAAAAGGCTACACCTACGGAGCTTACTCAAATCTTGATGCGCGCAGGACCGCAGGCACCTTTAGGTCAACTGCCGAAGTACGAACCCCAGTCACCGGCGACTCGCTTAAAGAATTCTTTTACGAGCTCGACCGCATTCGAAACGAACCTGTCTCAGAGAAGGAAATCAACGATGCGAAGTCATATCTGACCGGTGTGTTTCCGATTCGTTTGGAGACGCAGGAAGGATTAATCGATCAACTCGTTCAAATCAAGATGCTGAATCTACCGGCCGACTATCTCGAAAATTATCGCGAAAACGTACAAGCAGTGACGGTTAACGACATCCAGCGAGTTGCTCATGCGTATGTAAGACCTGATGAAGCTGCACTGATCGTGGTGGGCGATGGTACTGCAGTGCTCGATCAAATTAGACCTTTTTGCGAAGACATTGAAACCTACAACACGTCCGGCAAGCGCAAGGGAGAGTCAACTAAAAGTGTAAACGCGCAGGATATCATTGGAGCTTGGACAATCGAGGTGGAAAGCCCCTTTGGTCAAAGCATTCCTGCAACGTTGTCGATTGCCGGCGATGGCGAGGGGCTAACGGCAACTATAGCCTCAGAAATGGGCAACGCCGACCTGGGGTTGATCGAACTTCACCATAACGGCTTTCAGAAAGTTACTTCAATCGATATGGATGGGCACTCGGTGCCGATCGAAGTCTCGGCGCGTTTCGAAGGCCAACAGACAGAAGGAACGATCATCATGCAGGATGCGTCGATGCCGTTTAGTGGTACGAAATCCTAATAAGAAAAGATTTTTTGGTTTCTCGCCTCATCGGCACTCCCGTTACAACAAAAACGCCCGGTATGGCCGACATACCGGGCGACAATCACAGGAGGAACCGAGTGTTATGGTCGTCGCTATTCTTGCGACTATCCGAATAACCTCAAATGGTCAGATGTTTCTGGATAGATCACGGGTTGCCTTCACCGGGTCTGAGACTCACTTCTCATAACGAAGTAGGATCCCATCCGCGCCGACCGCCCAGCCGATCTTTTTGTTGAAATTCAGAGCGTAAAGGTTTTGCTTCGTTGAAGAATCTTGTTGCACCCAGGTTCGACCTTGATCTTCTGTACGCAAGATTGTTCCACCGCGACCAATTGCCCAGCCATCGTCATCATTTAGAAACTGAACGCTCAGGATTGTGCCCTTAGCACTCGTAACAACAGCACTCCAGGTACCACCGCCGTCCGTTGTTCGTAATATCGTCCCGCGTTCACCAACTGCCCATCCCTTTTTATCGTCGCGGAAATCGATGTGATAAATAGTAGCCGTCGTACCAGAGTCTTGCTTGCTCCAGGTCTCCCCAGCATCAACTGTATTCAGAATCGTGCCGCCAGCGCCAACAATCCAGCCGCGTTTGTCACTCACGAAATCAACATGAATGAGCTCCGTGCGGCTCGGTGCCCGTTGCCGACGCCAATTCTCCCCGCCGTCATCGGTATAGACTAGAATGCTGTCGATAACTCGGTCACCACGACTGACGGACCCAACCACCCACCCTTTCTTCTTACTCGAAAAACGAACGCTGTATAGTTCAACGTCCGCGCCCTCGAATTCGGTGGGCAGGAAACGGCGAGAGACATCCCAGTGGGCGCCATTGTCGCGCGTAACAAATATTGTGTTTCCGGCGAGGAGAAAGCCTGCTTCCTTGTCACGGAAATAGATGTCGTTAATAGCCTCTTGTGCGCCTACGGTCTGACGCGTCCAGGTTTGACCACCATCATCGGTTCGACTTAGAAAGCCTTCATCACCGCCAACCCAGCCACGCTTCTGGTCAAGAAAATAGACAGCGTTAAGATCCTGACCTTTTTCACCAACCCTCGTCGTCACCCAAGCTGACTGAGCCCATATGCTATTAATTGATATTAGAATCAGCCCCGCGACCGGCAAGCTTTTAGAGATTCGAGATCTGGAGAGTGTTGTCTTCATAGGCATATGCGGAAAGACTCCGTCAAACCAAAACGGTACCCCTAATTTGTGTTTCGAATTTTGTACCTCAGTTTGAACGGTTGGAGCAAGTAGTTAAATTGTTCTTCTCTGTGTATCTCGGTGTCTCCGTGTCTGTGGTGATGAAAAATCCTAGGCTGACCACAGAGTCACGGACACACAGAGATACACAGAGAAAACTCAAAACCACAAATGAAAAGGCCACGCCTCGGGATGTTGCGTGACCTTTCCTTCGCTGCTCTCTCAACATTTCTACGGTGCAGCGGCGTTAACTCGGTAGACCCTTCCTTCAAAAACAACCACCACGCGTTCGCCAAGTGAGAAGTACTCCGCCAGCTTGGGTTTCTGTTTCAGTAACTGGAAATAAGCTTCACTACCGAATGTCAAAGTTGTCTCCGGAAGATTTGCGTCTGGCTTAAGTTCGGAATCAGTCCACACGCCATCACGGAGGTAAAACGTCTTGCTGGCCATCCTGCGCAGGACATTTGGTGCATCGTCGTCCTTAACACGCATCACCTCCATCTGCGCGCGGTCACGTTTGCTTTGCTGCACAGCTTCCTGACCGGTGGTAACTGTCACGGCTTCACTGACGGCACCTGGAGCAGCCTTGGGCGCGTTCAGGGCACCGAACCCGCCACTCGACGCCCCCCTTCGAGTGGGCTGAGGTGTTACCTGCATGAAATTCTGACTGGTCTCTCTTCCTTCCAGCGCCAAATAGGAAGTGTAAGGTGTCACTATTCCGTAGCGCGTTCCAAGGTCAACGATTTCGTCGCGCAACTCTCTCTGTTCACCGTTTGTGCGAACTTGTTCCATCAACCAACCAACCCTACGAGTAGCCCAAAGTCGTGGCAAATAGTCGTTCGCATCTTCCCGGATTGGGAAGCGCAAATTGTCGTAGGAATATGTTTTGACGGCGCTGTTCGACTTTCCATTCAATCTAAGTCGAACTGTCTCAAGTGCGTTTGGATTGCTGTAGCGACCTATTAAAGTTACCTGAGACCCACGAAAGAGATCAGGAATGCCGCGCGGATAGATAAGATCCGTCTGAACTCCGCCGAGGTCGAGACTCAGATCAGTGAGAACTGGATAGTTGACCTTGGTGAAGAAGCTCGACACCTTCACCTCCAGGTCCTCTTTGGGTTCAACGTAATCAGCGGTGCCACCGTTGTCCGAGGCGATCTTGTCCAGCAACGCCGTGTTGACATCGTAGCCAACACCAAACGTGAACATCCTAATACCTGGCTTGGTGGCGTTGCGGACATTGTCCACAATCTTAGCAACATTTGTTTCATCAACCGTTGGTAAACCGTCAGTCATGAAGACAAGAATCTTTGGCCGATCACTATCTTTGAACTGTCGTAAGGATGCCAACAACGACTGGTTGATGTTCGTTCCGCCCACCGGTCGCAAGGCCTTCACGAAAGCCTCGCCTCTTTGCCGACCTTGATCGTCAGCCGCAATAAGTCCTGACTCCATCAGGTGCTCCTCACCTGCAAATGAGATCACATTATAGCGATCTTGAGGACGAAGAATCCTGATGCCGTATAACAAGGCTGAGCGGGCCTTTTCCATCTTCCCTTCCTCGGCCATCGACCCTGAAGTATCCACCACGAACACGACATCCTTGGCCGAGTATTCCTGCTCGGACCAGTCGTCCTTAGGAGAGATCATCAGCAGGAAGTACCCGTCCCGGCCTGGTTCTCGATGAGTCAAGAGAGTCAGACCAAAGTCATCTTTGGAGATTGTGTAGAAGAGTTGAAAGTCCTGTAATTCTTTTCCCTTCTCAGTCTCAAATGAAACGACGGCGCGTCGTTCATTATTGCGCTTGGCATCAATTACATGTGTAGGTGAATAAATGTTGCGCAAGGGATCCTTGCTTTCAACTTCAACTCTTCCAGCCACGGACCCAACTTGGGTTAACTGTCTACCGGTACCGAGCGGATATCGATAGGCAACAGTGCCTGACTCAGCGCGCACCACCTGCGTGTAAGTGATCTCTAGTTTCTTGTTTGAGTGTGGAAGGATTGGAAAGATGCTGGCTTGAAACAAATCCTTTCCCGCGTACTCGAGAAGACCTGGATCGCGCTGACGCCGAACTATTTCATCGTAGATGCGTCGAGCTTCTTCTCTTGACCGAACTTCGCCAACCAACCGGCGGTCACCGTCCCAAATCGCAAACTCTGCGATCGATGCTGATTCGGGAATAGGAAAAAAATATGTGCCCTCAAGCGTTGCGTCGCTATCGTTGCGGAAGACCTGTTCAACGTGGGTAGTGGCGACTTGCGACTGGATTTTGGTATCGATCTTAATCGAGGCGATGGGCAGCGCACGAGGTAAAGGGAATGGTCGTGGCGGCCTCGGACATCTCTCGCAAGGGCCCGGGACAATCACCCCCTGGGCTTGGGCAATCGCGAAAACTCCAATGGAAATCGAAATCAGCAAGAAAAGCCGGGTCATTCTCGTAAGCATCTGAAAATCTCCCACACTGAGCAAAGTTAGCCCCCTTGATGGTGGTAGAACGTGTGCCTTAGATGCTTCTTGCGGCAAAAATGAACCTGCCCCCGAGGCTGCGAGAGGTTTAGCCCCAGATTTACACGGATGAACGCAGATGTGAAAAGACAGGAAGCAGGAGCAGGAGCAGGAGCAGGAGCAGGAGCAGGAGCAGCGTTAGTGATTACGACTTGGAGTGCAAGCGAAATCTTCGTGTCCTGCTCCTGCCTACTGCTCCTGCTTCCTGTCAATACAGTTGCCTCAACCGCTTATTAAAAATCGACACTAAAACCGCGACCAGAGTAACTATGAGACCGCCGGCAGCGAGCGTGTGTTCGGGCCCAAAACGATGCGATGCCGAGCCGGCTAGAATGTTTCCAATCGGCATGGTGCCGATGAACGAGAGAATGAACATGCTCATTACTCGCCCACGCATTTCGTCAGTCACGAGCTTCTGCAACAACGTATTCGTAATTGCAACTGAAATGACAATGGAAAACCCCACCCCAAAAAGAAAAAGCAGCGACATCGGTAACTGGGAGCTAAGAGCGAAGCTGGTGACACACAGCCCAAACAGAATGGAGCCACCTAGAACAAACCATCCTTTGCGTCGGAAGTCACCCAGATAGGCAACTAAGAGGGCACCCAAAAACGCCCCAAAACCTGCGACGCCCATCATGAGAGCGAGGCCGGTTTCTCCTAAATGGAAAATGTCACGAGCATAGACCGGTACAAGCATGAAGTACGGAGCGCCAAACAGACTGTTGACTCCAGAAAGTAAAAGCAACGAAGAAACTCGCGGGCGATTGCGCACGTAACGTAGACCTTCAAAGAGATCCCGCAATAACGCCCGGCGATCGCTAACAGCGTGAGCTGCAGGCTCGCGTGCTTGCAGAGGACGCACCATCGCCAGCGCGACCACAACCGCTACGAATGAAAGTCCGTTCGCAAAAAAACAGCCAGACAGTCCAAACAACGTAAAGCCGATACCCGCTAATGTCGGACCAACGACCCTGGACAGTTGAAACTGCGTTGAGTTCATGGCAATGGCATTCGCAAGATCCTCACGACCGACGAGATCATAAGTCATGGCGAGATAAGACGGACTTGCCAAAGACATGCAACATCCCGTCACGAAAGAGAACCCCAATACCATCCAGCGATTCACCACACCGGTAGCTACCAGAGTTGCTAAGCCGAGTGCCGCGATGCCCGCCACTACTTGTGTATAAATCAACAGCCTGCGTCGATCGATCAGATCTGCGAAGACACCACCAACAAGTGTCAGGATAAAACCAGGCGCGGTTGCCATGAACGCATCGAGGCCTAGCCAGAACGCGGAGTTCGTCAACTGCAGTACCAGCCATCCCTGCGCGACCGCTTGCATCCACGTGCCAACGTTAGATAGGAAGGCTCCAATCCAGAACAGGCGGAAGTTACGATGCGACAGCGCGCGAAACATCCTGCGGCCGCCTTTGACCGCAGGTTTGGGCTGAACGATTGGTGCGGCTTCGACAGGCATTTATGAATCTCTTAACATCGTTGACGAAAAATATCTAATGGAATCCGTCTTTCACTAATCCAATGCGGATGCTTTAATGCGGTCATTCAACGAAGGAGGACCAAAATGAAACTCATCTCAGCCTTAAGAGCCCCTATTGTTCTCATCAGTATCTTTCTCATGTCGGCAGTAACTCTGGCTCAAAACGCTCAGCCATCGCCTCAACCGCCCGCAACAACGCTGCCCGCGGCGGACCCAAAGGATGTTGGTTCGATTGACGCGATCATGGCGACTGTCTACAACGTGATATCCGGGCCGGCTGGCAAAAGGCGCAATTGGGACCGAATGCGATCGCTGTTCTTACCAGGTGCGAGACTGATTCCAACGGGTCCAAGACAGGCAGGTGGTTATGGGTCTCGTGTTGTTACAGTCGACGAATACATTGCGCGAGCAGAACCGCTCATGGAGAAAGAAGGCTTCTTTGAAAGAGAAGCAGCGCGGAAAATCGAAACATTTGGACAAATCGCACACGTCTTTAGTACTTATGAATCGCGCCACGCACCGGACGATGCAAAACCTTTTCAACGAGGCATCAACAGCTTTCAGTTGATGAACGACGGAACGCGTTGGTGGGTGGTGACGATCTTCTGGCAAGGTGAGGACGAAAAGAATCCGATTCCGGAAAAGTATCTGAAGTGAAGATGGGTAATATTTAAGCCACAGATTTACACTGCTAAACACAGGTCAGAAAATGCAGAAACGTAAAGTCTGACGATAGCAGCATTGCTTTTTCAGATCTGTTTTAAATCTGCGTTCAGCTACTGCCTTCGCCACGCGGAAAGCGATCCGCCTTTGCCACCGTGTCGTTCCGCCACTATCTCGGCGATGATTGCCAGTGCCACTTCCTCGGGACTCACTGCTCCAATATCTAATCCGATCGGTGCACGAATGCTTCTCAACTGCTCCTCGGCCACTCCAGTTTGTCGTAGGTTGTCGATGACTATATTCGTGCGCCGCTTGCTGCCAATCAGACCTACATAATCAGCAGCTACTTCAACGACAGCCTTCATACACTCTTCGTCCTCATTGTGGCCGCGAGTAACGACTGCAACAGCGACTCCTCTTCCATTACCGATTGCTTCTAGAACGGCAGTTGCCCAGTCCGCGGCAACAACAAGCTCGATCGTCTCATCCGGAAAGCGATCACGCTTAACAAACCCCGCGCGGTCGTCGATCAGTGTTGTGTGATAACCAACGAAGCTGCCAAGCTTCGCAAGCGCCGCTCCCACGTGCCCGGCACCGCAAACAACCAAACGCGGAGCCGGTTGCAGACGTTCAAATAAGAGAAGAATGTCTGATGCAGCGGAAAACTCAGGAGCGAACTCCTTGACGGCAATCATCCGCGTCTCTTCACGAGTCTTTAGAAAAACCTGCGCATACCTGGAAACCAGGGAATCAAGGTCCTCATTTCCCAAGCTCCCCGTTAACGTTTCGGTCTCATCGACAAGCAACTTGGATCCGATCGTCTCCATTCCTGCCAGAACAGTGACTACTACCGCGATTGATCCAGAATCGAGTAGATCATTAATCACCTTCAACATTCGCTGGGAAGGTGGTTGATCCCGTTTCTCTTCCATGGTGTGCGTGATGTGGGACTACTTGGAGACGTGGGGTTTGGCGATCCCCACTGCAGCGGCTGCTCGGCGTATCAGCCACAACGGACCCACCAGCAGGTAGACAGGATTTTTGAAGAATGCGGGCTGATTTCCTTCAATTGCATGCCCAACAAACTGAAGAATCCAACCAACAACAAAGAGGCCGAGCGCCCAACGCCAGTTAAAAAAGAACAATGGTAGCGAAAACACGATCATCGGAATGCCGATGCTGTGCGTAAGCCGGTTCAGCGGGTGCTGGTGTTTGGATTTATAGTTGGCTAGCAGTTCCTGTGGCATAGTTTTATTGTCGATTTCCAATTGCTCACTGGCCCATCACTTCAATGAACACGTCCATCGTTCCGCCGCAGACCATTCCTTCCTCGCTCGCCTCATCGGCTGTCAGCGAATAGTGTCGCAGCTCCGATTTACCAGTCCGCATTGCCTCGCGTGCGCCAGCCCATACTTCAGCTTCAATACAACCGCCACCGACTGTTCCGGCAACCTCGCCGTTCGGAAAAAACAACATCTTCGCTCCACGACGTTGAGGCGTAGATCCGCGCGTGTGCGCGACTGTTGCTACCACCACTCGCTCACCACGGTCGCCTGCTTCGTTGAGCATCCGATAAAGATCACGTTGTAGAAGCGTCGATGACATTTTCGAGTCTGTTGAAGTTTACGTTAGAAGAGCCACCAAGACCAAAGTCGGAATCGTAAGTCGCGGCGGATTCTTAATTACGTCTGATCTCTGTAAATCCATCGGCTAATGCAGATTGAAGTCAGAAATTACGGTTAATGACCGTATAATGCGCTCCACGGAGGACCCCCATGGCAACTCAATCGGTTTCTCGCCGTATCAACGATCGACGACTCTACATTTCCGCCGCCGTCTTAATTCCACTCATCGTACTCGCCGGCTTTGCCCGAACCTATTATCTAAAAGGATTCTTCAACACCCCCGACATTCCGAGTCGACTTGTGCACCTACATGGTCTGGTAATGACCTCTTGGGTACTTCTTTTCGTCACACAAGTGAGTCTCGTCGCAACCAAGAGTACGAGAACGCATCAACGTCTCGGCATTCTTGGCGCAGCACTCGCCGCCTTGGTATTCGTTGTAGGCGTTCTAACTGGTCTGTATGCGGCCGCACGCGGCGTATCACCGGATACGACAGCACTTCAGTTTCTCGTCATACCGCTCGGCGATATGCTGATCTTTGGAGTCTTAATAAGTTTGGCTCTGTACTTCCGCCGGCAACCGCAGATTCATAAACGCTTGATGCTACTGGCTGCAGTGTATCTTCTGGGTCCGGCCATCGCGAGGATTCCCTTGGAGTTTATCGTGAATGGTGGTCCGTTGGTATTTTTTGGACTAACGGATTTGTGTCTGCTCGCTTGCGTCGCGTTTGACACAATTAAGCATCGTCGACTTCATCCCGTATTCCTGTGGGGGACATTGATCGTCATTCTTTCGCAACCCTTGCGACTGATGTTTGCCGGTACGGATCTATGGCTACGAATCGCGACTGCCTTGGTGAAGTTGGTGAGCTGATTCAAGGAGACTAGCAGTGAAGGTCATCTCTTTGTTCTTACTCATGACCATCGCGATCCTGTTGTGGGTCCCAATTCAAACGTGTGCCTGCGCTTGTTGCGCAAATGAGGGCGAGTACATCAAAGACGTCAACAAGATTGCAGACTATGAACTCGAGGTGATGAAACAAATACGCATAGGTAATAGAGCTTTGCTGTATCTAACTGAGGCAGACTTGGAAGAGGACGCTTTCGGTATCACTAATCCGAAAGAACAGTATGTGGTAAGTGGATCCCTCGTGAGCAACGCCTGGAGACTTACGTTCCGTGACGGATCAAAATCCGGAGTGCTTAGCTTGCCACTGCCACAGACAATGGAGAGTTTCAAAGCCGACATCCATGATGGGAAAAGAAGTGGTGGCGGAGGGCCGCTGCTTTACAAAGAGTGGCGCCTCGAGGGTCAGGTGGAAGGAACAGGGCTGTTTAAGTCTGGAATAGTTGGACCCACGCGATATGTTCTGGTGTTGCAGGGTCGTGGTAATGGTTGCGACAACCCGGGCGACTACAAAAGCTGGCGCTTGGAAGTCACGGGCGAGAAGGCTCGGTTTGCGTTTTATGGTCAGCTGGGAATTCCACGTAAAGCTGTGCTTTGATTTTTGTACGTTAGCACCGAGCATCAAAACGCCAAACTCCAAGCGCCTTCATCTCCTCGCGCTAAAAACGCCATTCAACTCGGCATAAGGAGCTACCTCCGCGAATGCTTCAAATTCTCCAGTACTCGCGATGCTACGGGCGGCACGTATGAATGCTCCCCATGCAACACGCGACAGACCCGAACCGACCGAGATCCGTCTGACGCCAAGGTCAGTTAACCGCGCAACAGTGAGATTGGGATCGGGCCGGAAAGCGAGAACATTCACCGGCTTCGGCGAAACAGCTTTTACGATTGCTGAAATCTGATCTCGGTCAGTCACGCCGGGCGCGTAGAGACAATCAGCACCAGCCTCGGCAAACTCAACCAGTCGCTTCGTGGCAAATTCAAAGGCATTTGGATGACCTACCATAAAAGCCTCACAGCGCGCAGTCAAAAGCACTGAGGTGCCTGACTGATCGATGGCGGCACGTGCTGCCTGAATTCGTTCCACGGCCAGCACGTCTTCGTACAGAGGGCTTGACTGATCGCCAGTACTGTCTTCAATCGAAAGACCAGCGACGCCGGTAGCTACACAAAGTCTAACGCTCTCCGCCACTCCTTCAGGTTCCCGCGCATACCCATCCTGAAAATCGGCGTTCACAGGTAGTGGTGTTGCGAAAACAACATCGCGAATGTGATCGAGCATTATTTCGCGCGATATCGCAGATGGATCATCAGGTAGTCCCTGTGTGAAAGCGAAACCAGCTGAAGAGGTTGCCAGCGCTTGAAAACCAAGGTGATGGAGATAGACCGCTGAGCCGACGTCGAATGGATTCGGCAGCAGGAAACAACCGGAGACGTGCAGCGCACGAAAATTCTCGACGGCTGATAATTGATTTTGGGTACTCATAGGATGAATGTCCGAAATGCTTCAGCTTGTCGTTTGAAACAACACTCGACTTTCTTGGGGACAACGACAAGACAGACGCATATCGGACCTTATTTACACTTCCGAAGTCGTCCGTCAGTCCCACGTTTCAGAGTAAATACTTCGGATGGTTGATCGTTGCCCCTATAATGGATCCGGAAGGTCATTGTGTCCTGTATGATTCTTCCGACATATCGCACCGGTTGGCCTTCTGAGTCTTCCCCCAACCTAGTAGGCCCGCCTTCTCGGGAAAGGGTTCCTGCCAGATCGAAATTACCTTCGGAGTCTGTTTTTACTTCCACGCTGATCTCGCCGTGTGCGCAATCGAACTCAAGATCCGCACCTCCCGCTTTCGTGACCAGACTGACATGGTCACCACCCCATTTTTCGCTAGAGTTTGAAGCGGTCGGCGCGTTCGACGATAAACTAATGTTCTTATTTGCGGCCTGATCATCCATAGACTTATTTGCTTGAGCACTGCTGTTTGAATTCGCGGAGGGAGATTTGCGCTGATTTCCACGGCAAGAGCCACCTTGACTCAGCGTCATCAATACCAAACTCATTATGAGAGTCTTGCTAATAACCATAACCATCAGAGCTATGCTATCCCATAGACAATATCGAGCCAGCCAGATGACCAGGTGGAGCAGCTCTCGGAACAACGACCCTAACTTGTCATCTCTACTGTTTTCAAGGGTGCAAGCTTATCATCTGGCGAGGCCGATCGAAATCGCGCTCACAGAGTGAAGAGTAGGAGGATCATGAAAATTAGTTGCACTTGGTGTTAGTCGTTTTGCTCTCCATCGAAAGAAAGAGCAGTGGATGAACCCTTGGAGTGCGGGGACTTGTCACCGCTTTGTTAATGCGAATCTACAACGCCCTGTACCAAAGCGGTGACAAGTCCCCGCACTCCAAGGAGTCGCCCGAAGGTTAACGTATCAAATCACAACTTAATCAGAGTTTCCTAAAGTCAATCGGACATACCACCTGAGCAGGAGGATTTCAATGAAGCGTTGTCTCCCTATCGGGCTATTGATGCTGGCGTTCACCGTTACAGCTCACTCCCAAACCGCGCCGTAGACTTCAGTTTGTCGATGGCTACGATTAGCTGAAAAGGGCAGGAAAGAAAGAGCAATGGATGAAGGCGGGCGCCTCCTTGGAGACAAGTATGCTGAATGTCAGGGTCGTGAGAGAGTAAGATAAAAACAGCTTACGCAAGGAGAAACGACCATGACAGCAAAAGTCTCAAGCTTGGTACCGGCGACTATGACATCTTTATCGGCTTAGACGTAGACAAAAAGAAGATGGCTATCACCTGTACCGATCACGGCACCATGCGCCGATCTTTGAGCATGCCTTATGGAGCCACACAATTACTAAACTACACGGGTAAACATTTTC
>DASYRR010000304.1:0-12368 GCA_036004125.1 Pyrinomonadaceae bacterium
TTCCTGCTCCTGCTCCTGCTCCTGCTCCTGCTCCTGCTCCTGCTCCTGCTCCTGCTCCTGCTCCTGCTCCTGCTCCTGCTCCTGCTCCTGCTCCTGTTCCTGCTCCTGCTCCTGCTCCTGCAACTATTTCGGCAGCAGTACAGTATCGACGACGTGAATTACGCCGTTTGATTGATAGACGTCGCTGATCGTGACGCGCGACTGTCCACCTTTTTCATCAGCAAGCACCAACATGTTGCCATCCAACCACGCAGTCAAGGTTCCGCCATTGACTGACTTGAACCATGCCTTGCCTTTACCAGCCTTGATCTTCGCCAGTATCGCCTTCGAATCAAACCTGCCCGAGAGTACGTGATAGGTAAGGATGTTTGTGAGCATCCCCTTGTTTTCGGGTTTCAGCAAAGTATCGACTGTGCCCGCAGGCAGCTTATCGAACGCGGTATTGACGGGAGCAAAAACGGTGAACGGCCCCTTGCCCTTGAGGGTCTCAACCAGGCCAGCAGCTTTCACCGCAGCAACCAGAGTCGTGTGGTCTGCAGAGTTGACGGCATTGTCAATGATGTCTTTCGACTTGAACATTGCGGCTCCGCCAACCATTGGGTTTGTGTTATCCATCATTTGTGCGTAAGCACGTGCGCTTGCAAGTGAGATCGATGCCACGGCAAGTAGCACCATGACCAAGACTTTCTTCACGGTAGTTACCTTCCTTGTTGGAACTGATTGTTAGAACTCGGGGAAATTACGGATTGCGAGGATGAGGTGGATTGCAAGTGTTAAAAAAACTGGTTAGCTCTCAGGGCTAGCCCATCACACGTACCAAACTAGAATTAACAGGTAAGGAAGGGTGGTTTACCCCCGGTGGTGGACTCCAAGCTACTAAGAAAAACTCAACTAGTTTGTGCTCCACCAGCGGGGGTAAACCTCCCTTCCTTACCTGTTAACTGGGCAGTTTTCGCATAATTCGTACCCGATTACTGGTTGCGCCGTGTAGTGTGATGCCGACCAGCACATCGCCAACGTCGCCAAGGTTGTCGTTCAAACGCACCGTCACGGCAGTCATCAAGCCAAAACCCGGAACACTGTCCACGTATTCAACATTCAACGGATAGTGGATGTGGTTTCCATGTCAGCGACCAAGTCAAGGTATTTGTTGTCCGATATGCGTGTCTTGTCGGTGGCGTCCAAATTTTCGCCGCTGATGAACGCAAATAATCACAGATCAGAGAAAGAAAACCATGGCCGTTTACTATCTATTTCTGATCTGTGCTCATCTGCGGAAAATCTGCGGCTCAAGCTGGTTCGTCATCGACAAGACAAACGCATATCGGACATCAGTGAATCGGGATTAATCTAAAGTCGGCGGGAACAAACTCGACCGAGCTCAATACGCCGTCAACCTTGGCTCGTTTGTCGCTCGAAGGAAGGTAACAAACAACAACGGGATTCTCCGGTTTGCGTGCGCCACACGTGATCGTGCCTTTCACATCCGCTGTGAAAGTCGTGCGTCTAATCTGTTGAAAACTATCTGTTCTTAACCTGAGGGTTCGGTCATTTGTCTTAACCAGGAAGACCAATCCAGTCGCTTCACATTCCACACCGAGGAGAATGCCCTGAACTTGCGTCTCACCTGGCGTAGGTATGCGGAGTGCTTCTCTAAGATCGACCGAAGGGTCGGGCGCCGCCGGACTCGCTGCGGCAAACGATGGCTGTGTGACAGGATTGGGTCTAACTCCCCTCGTTCGTCTGGCAGCTTCTTTCTGAGTTTGCTGTTCCTCAATCGCGGTCATTGTCGAAAGAAGTTTTTGTGAATGACTACGAACGCCTGCGTCCGTTGTTGCCAGGACAACCTGCTCAAGCAGCGGTCGAGCTCGTTTGTAGTCATCGTTGTGCATGTAGATTTGACCCAACATGTAAACGAAATCGACTCTATTTCCCAACCGGGCCAAGCCGCCGTTCAACAATTCGATCGTCTCAGCGATCTCTGTATTGGTTACCAGGTTGAGGTACGCCAAAAGATTGTACGAATCGGGAAAGTCGGGTCGTAGAGCAATCGCCTTTTTCAACTCCGCTCTGGCCTTCGCCGCAACTTCCGGCGCAAAGCCCAAAGTGAGTTTCGCATCCGCTTCTCCTGGCTTAGATAAGACTGATGCATAGTAATAATGAACCAGGGCATTTTGAGACTCAGCGGCGACCGCGCGCTCAAGAAACGCAAGCGACTCCGCCATTCTTCCCTGTCGGAACCGAAGAATGCCGAGAGATGCGTTAGCTAATGTTAGCTTTGGATCGAGGGTTAGCGCTCTCTGTAAATAGATTTCAGCTTCAACACGATTGCTATGAAGCAAAAGGTCGCCGAGATACGCTTGCGCTTCCGCCTCAGAAATGAAAGCGGAAGTCACTCGTGCGTCGCTTTGAACGTTCCGATTCAAACTGGTTTCAATCGGGCGAAATCTATCCAGTTGAATGTAACTTCGAAACTCGGCCTCGATAGTTCCGAAGCTGGTTCCGAATGATTTCTGAAACGCTTGTTCGATCGGAACCTGCTGGCGAAGCAACTCGAGAAATGGAAGCACCTGGTTGGCCCGTTCTCCACTCTTGTTGAGCATCAGGAAGTGCATCAAGGCCCACGACTCAGCGTAAAAAATGCTCTGTTTATTACTTTCGTTGTAGTAAGGCGATTTGTAGTCGACTTGCAATAGTACCCGGAGAGGTAACAACGGATTCTGATGCAGCGACGTGATATGGCGCCGAATCGGTCTCCCTAGAATGACCCTCTTGTCGCCTGTAATGCTGAGGGTGCTGTACAACTCCGCCAAGCCTTCATTGAACCAGGCTGGAGAGTTGCCAATAGAGTTGTTGACCAGCAGGTGAGTGTATTCATGAAAGATAATGTTGAAGGGATCCTGCTCGCCCCGACTCTCCGTGCTCAACGTGATGTAATTCACGTCCTGGCCGGGTTGAAAATAACCAGCATTGTTTTCATTTGTCTTAAAAGGACTGTATGAGCTGTCGTCCTTGAACACTATTACAGTAGTTGGAATTGATGATTCTGTGTCGGGCCTCGCAAACACCTGTGAGATCACTTCACGAAATTGTTCGAGCTGAACTGCAACCAGCCTGATGTCTTTCTCACTGCCGTTACCAATCAGCAGCAAATGCTTTGAACGAATACTGACCCAAGTATCACGAGCAGGGGCAGGAGCGGGAGCAGGAGCAGGAGCAGTAGGCAGGAGCAGGAGGAGCAGTAGGCAAAAGCAGCAGTAGGCAGGAGCAGGAGCAGAATTTGCTTGCACCGACAACGACATTAATCAATCCTCCTGCTCCTGCTCCTGCTCCTGCTCCTGCTCCTGCTCCTGCTCCTGCTCCTGCTCCTGCTCCTGCTCCTGCTCCTGCTCCTGCTCCTGCTCCTGCTCCTGCTCCTGCCCCTGCTCCTGCTCCTGCTCCTGCTCCTGCCTCACGGTCCAAAGATGGATGATTTAGCCAGGCTGAATCCGTATTCCATGCTTATCCATTGAGCGACCTGCTGATTGTCTTTTACGGCAGGTTTGAACTTGATATCACAGGCTGCTCGTATCGCGCTTTCAGTTAACCCATATGGCAATCGCCGCACAACTCTAATGCGATCGATCTCACCGTGCGCAGAGAGGAGAACTTTCAGAACGACCAGGCCTTGCACGCCTACCCGTCGTGCCTCTTCAGTGTACTTAGGTTCCGGACGCGCAAGTATCTCAGCGCGAGTGTCGACTTCTTTTGGTTGAAAGCCCTTGATGCTCGCAGGATCGTCGATGAGGTGAGCGAGGGTGCCATCATCCGTGCAGCGATAATCCTGATTTTTTTCGGCGGTGACCGGGGGTAGATTGGCTTTTGGCTGCTTTGGGGTTTCAGTCGGTTTCGCCTCGGGTGATGGAGTTGGCGTTGGCGTAGCCACTGGTGGTTTGCGACGTCCTGATTGCCCATTCAAACCAGCAGCGAGAACCAGTATTGCGGTGATGATTAAAAGCAACTTACTCATCTTGAGGATCCTCGAGGTGCGGAAAAGTGTACTCAACAAGCGTTCATGGTTACAAATAAGAAGGCCTGTCCTTTTCAAAAGGACAGGCCTCTTTTCAATGAGCGCTGTCAAAGGGCAAACAAATAGCGGAAACGCTATTCTTCCGGGCCGGTACAGGTAGGACCGTGTAAAGCCGGGATCTTTTGACTGATGATTGGATACTTTGGAGCTTCGTCAATATTGATCTGAGTCCAGTGCGCGTACTGTTCAGGCACATTCGTGTCCGCGAAAATTGCTTCCACAGGACACTCCGGAACGCAGGCATCGCAATCGATACAGGTATCGGCGTTAATGTAAAGGCGATCAGTCAATTCGTGAAAAGCTTCTACGGGACAAACAGCAGCGCAGTCGGTGTACTTGCAGTCGACGCATAATTCGACAACAACATAGGTCATTGGGGAAATAAACTCCTTTCGATAATGGCAAATAGTTATTCAGCAGCGGATGGAATGTCAACAGGAAAAAAACCATTGGTCATATATCATTTGCCATTTCTCATTTGTCATTTTGGCTACCTTTAGTAGGGGCCTACTAAAGGTAACCAATGACCACGGAGTCTCCAAATGACAAATGAGAAATGTCAAATGATGTATGACCAATGGCTTTCTTAACCCTTTAAGCTCCTTCACTCGCCCTCTTCTCAAGCTTACCTGGCCCATGAATAGTCTTGTTGATTGTGGGATCACCTTCATAGGTAACGGTAGAAGGACCGGAAATAGTTACGTCTAATTGATCCACAACATCGACGTCGATTCTCGATACGCCTTTACTGTCAACTACCCCTTTAGACGCGTGGAGATTGTGAGTATCGATCTTCGCGGCACCACTAGTATCGATATCTACTACTTTCGTCGTTCCGGACACCTTTATCGTAGGCGCACCGTCACAGTCGATCTCAAACTTGTCGTTCTTCAGTCCCGAGATATCGATCTTGCCGGCACCTGAAACTGTCAAACCCTCGAGATTAGGAACAGAGATCCTAATCATTACCGGCTCACTAATCGAAATGCCTTTTGTATTCTTGATTCGTAATACGTTGTTTGAGACTTCGGTATTAATCAGTGGCAGGATGTTGTCGTCGCCCTCGATTTCAAAACTCAGTGTCTTCTGAGACACGACCTCGATGTTGAAGGCTCCCTGGCTCGAGATGGAAGTAAACGCCTGTAGTTCGCGTTTCTGGACCTCGCGTTTGCCGGAACCTTTGACGCCGGGATTCATGCCGTGTTTGCAACCCACCACCGGCAGCGTGAAAACTAACAGAGCTAGCACTAGCTTTTTCATAAGTATTCCTCGAAAACTTTCATTTCTCCCGACGCGCGTACTCGAGCGTGCGAGTTGTGTTGTCAGTGACGCTGCCGATTGGTTCGGCATAAGTCGCCGCGGCTGGTGGACGCAATTCGAGAGGAGGTCTTTGCACAGTGGGCAGTTGATGGTTGCTCTGGGCAGCTGACGCGCTAATCAGTTTTGAGACATTTCGCAGGAGCATTATTTCTGTCAAACACACGATGAGGAACGTGAAGAGCATAAAGAACCCCACCATTTCCGTTGGCAGGCCGGCTTCTTTTTTAAGCGCCAGCGCGCCACCTAACATAATCCCCAGACCGCAAATACCCAGGAGGGTAATAGCAGTCACGAGAGCAGTGATTGCTGCCGTAGGTTGCTTCGACTCGGTTCGTTCTCTCAGATCCGCCCCACAGCGATTGCAGAAGCTCAACCCAGTTGTGAAAGGTGTACCGCAATTCGAACAATACATTGTTAATTCCTTCCGTTGCGTAATGCCCTGGGCGCAAACGCGTAGATTTTGTTTTCTACGCTCATTTGACCGACTTGCGGAGCCAGCTTGGATAGAGTCAGTATCACGCCGCGGTAGCGTGTGGCTCGATCTGACCATACACAGCTTAGAGTCGCTACGAGCCACACGTTACCGCGACGTGGTACTGACTCTATCCAACAAAACGGACTCGACCTTCCTGAGGTTCCAGCTATCTATAAAGCGTGATTCCAAACCAACTGAAAAGCGCTGTTCCAAGGCCGATAAAGAACCCGATTATCGCGCCAAACAGCTCAATTGTCTGCAAATGTTGTTGTGCCACTGACAGAATCAACGCCTCGAGTTTTTCTATGGGGTAGTCTGACACTTTCTTGCGGACCAGGCCGCCTACATCAAACTCTGCGATAGTAATAGGCAACCGCTCGCGAGCTGCCAATGTGATTCGTTCAACCAGTGCAGAACTGGCTCGATGCATAGAGTTTTCGGAGACGTGATCACCTAGACGTCCAATTGGTGCGATCAGCAGACGCTCAACCTGGGACGTTAGAATGGCGTTAATCGTGCGGGCCGTGTCGTCGCGTGAAAGTAAACTAAGCAAGCTGCGTAACAAAAAGTCCTTGGCGTGCTCGACGGACGTTGGATCAATCTGCTGCATTACTGCTCCCAACGTTTGGGGGCGTAATCGTTCGATCCCGTCACTGAAATACGAAGAGATTGAGGATGAGAGCCCTTCGCTTCTGACAAACTCCAACAAGCGTCCCGAGACTTGATCTTTCAATTCTTCAAACTTTGCGCTTTCGAACTGACCGATCATCTCATTCAGCGGCCGCGCCAGGAAGTTGTCGATCGTAGTATTTAGAAAAGCTTCCGCCTCCTGCTCAAACGCCGGCCCGCGCAAGTACTCTTCCACCCGCTTTGGCAAGGTCTTGTTTACAAGGTCGTCAACCTCGCGGTGAATTCGCTCGCGCGAAATGAAAATCTTTTTGATGAGTGAGAGTTGTTCGTAGTACTGATCAACTTCCAGTTTGATGAGTGAACCGATTTGTTTGCGAGTTGTTTGGCTCGTCGCAATGTCTGCCAAATGATGGACGATTGGTGGTACCTGTTGGTCAATTCGTTCTTTGATAAAAGAGATCGTGTCTGGAGTGAGCGTCTCCGCAAGAGTTGCGTTGCTGCGGGCGAGATCATCAAGTCGACCAGCCACAAAGTCTCGCACCTTGTGCTCGAAACCTTCGTCACTAATTGCACGTTGCAATCGTTGTTGTAGAAAATTCAAAACTTGATCGACCGAGTCGGAGCTTAGTAAGTCACCAAATTGCCGCTCTTTTAACTCGTTGACTTGTTTGTCAACAAACCGCTTGATGGCTTCGGCAGTTTCTTCACTCTTCAGCATCGCGGCGATGTATTCGGCGAGGCGATACTGCAAAGCCGAGATCGTGTCGAGTATCGGTGCGCGTGCCTGTGACGGCAAAGCATCGATGAAAGACGGATAGACGCGGGCGAGAAGTTCGTGTGTATATGAACCAACGAAATCTTCGACTTTGTGTTGAAAGAAACTAGTCTCAAAAAGCGCGTCGAAAACTGTTTGTTGAGAAACCAGTTCGTTGCCGACAGCATTGCCAATCGATTGCGCAAGTTTCTCCCGATGCCGAGGGATCATTCCCTGCGGCCAGATAGTGACTCCGAACAGTTTTACGGCCTTGTATGGATGGAATAACATCCAGATCGCCAACCAGGCGGCACCATAGCCATGCGCCGTGCCTACAATGGTTAGACCCACGGATACGAGGACTTTTTTGGTAAACGGATCTATGACGTCACCCCAAGCTGAAAAAAATCATTGGGCATATATCATTTGCCATTTCTCAGTTGTCATTTTGAAAATCGGCCTTTGGCCTTTGGTGTTCGAAGGAACGTTAAGAACGCCGCATGAGTCCAAGGCCCCAAGACCACTTCTTCAAAAATGACAACTGAGAAATGGCAAATGATATATGACCAATGATTTGCCTTTTCTGCTAACCGACTCTTGAGGACGAGGTCTCAACTGGGTATCCGGCATTTACCCAGGCGCTCGTGCCGCCAGTGATATTGATGAGGTTCGTGAAGCCGTACTTTTGCATAAGACTCGCAGCCGCGCTCGAGCGATAGCCGCCAGCACAAATAACGGCGGTCTCAGCATCCTTAGCGAGCGGGAGTTCAGGTAAATCCTTCTCGAGTCCTGCAAGTGCAAAGTGTAGCGCTCCCGGAACGTGACCACTCTGATATTCCGCTGGTCGTCGCACATCGACCACTTGCAAATCGCCTTTTGAGATTCGTTCTCTCAACTCGCTTACGGTTGATTGCTTGACCCTCTCGACAGTCAAACCTTCGCGTGTCCAATGGTCCACGTCGGCAATCAAGTAGCCATTCACGTTTTCAATACCGACGCGAGCAAGACGCACGATTGCTTCATCAACCTGAGTCGAGGTCTCGGCGACGATCACTATCTCTGCACTCATCGGAATCAGACTACCGGCCCACATCGCAAATTGACCGCCGAGCCCGATGTTGATTGCGCCAGCGACATGTCCGGCACCAAACAGTTCCGCTGATCGAATATCCAGGAACACAGTGCCTCTAGTGGTAAAGTCTTCAACATCTTTGACGGTTAACTGCTTCGGCGGAACCAGTTCCGAAAGTCCTCGCGCACCTGAACGATTGATCTCGGCGTCCCTGGGAAAATATGCAGGTGCTTCCGGCAAGTCGGCGGTCATCATGTGGACAAACTCGTCTTTGGACATCGGCTTCAGCGCATAGTTGAACTTTCGCTGCTCACCAATCGTCGAGGAAGTTTCCTTTGACATGTTGCGGCCACACATCGAGCCCGCGCCGTGCGCCGGATACACTTCCGTCTCGTCTGGTAAGGTCATCAATTTTCCGTGCAGGCTGTCGTACAGCAATTCGGCCATTTGTTGGGGCGTGAATCCCTTGCCGCCAGCAAGGTCAGGTCGACCAACGTCACCGATAAACAAAGTATCTCCGGTTAACAGTTTTTGTGGGTGCGTTGGCTCCGTCGGATCACTGACCAACACACAAATCCCTTCTGGTGTGTGCCCCGGTGTCTCCAAAAAGTGGAGGATCAATTTGCCAAGCTGGATTTCGCTGCCGTCTTTGACTGACCGATGGTTAAAAGCAACGCCAGCTTTTTCGCCGAAAATGATCGTCGCCCCAGTGCGTGCGGCGAGTTCGTGATGACCGCTGACGAAGTCGGCGTGAAGGTGAGTTTCGATGATGTACTTGATCGTTAATTGATGAGCCTTGGCTTCGTCGATGTACTCGTCAACATCGCGCTGTGGATCAATCACGGCAGCTTCGCCATCCGAGCCGATGAGATACGACGCGTGGGCAAGGCAGGCTAGATAGAATTGTTTGAAGTACATTTGATTCACTCAGAACGTTAAAAAATCATTGGTCATTTTGGGTCGGGCGCCTCCTTGGAGTGCGGGGACTTGTCACCGCTTTGTCACAGTGTGCCCCTGAAGCCATGCTGAGGAGTGCATTCAAGACTGTTGAATCGCGCTGTAACAAAGCGGTGAGAAGTCCCCGCACTCCAGGGAGGCGCCTGGTGACTACGAACTAAATGACAAATGAGAAATGGCAAGTGATATGACCAATGATTCTCTCTTGTCCTCCTAAATAATTTCTGGTGGCAGTTTGTAGTATTCCCTCGCCGGTTTCAACGGCCGCAGCATCCAGTAAGGTCTCCTGGTTCCATCGGGCGAGTACTTATCCGCCGGTCGCGTCATTGCCAACCACTTCTTATACACGGCCCGAGATTTTTGCGTATCAACAAAAATATCACCTGGCTTGTCACCAGCTTCAGCCGGGCGGACCCGAACAGCCTGATGCCAACAGTGCATTCCGGATATCGGATCAGGATGGACCGGAAACGTCATGTTCTGATGAACGCCGGCATCCTTCCACCAGATGCGCAGCGTATCAGCATCTGACGACTCGAACGGTTCAACACCCCGTTCCCGCTTCAATCCCCACTCAGTTCCTTTCCGATCGAGCTTCACTGTAGCCATGAACTGCCGCTGTCCATCCTCCGTCAATTTCCATCGGCCCATGTGATGGCTACACGCAACAATGCCGGGTCGGATTCCTTCAGTTACCCAGGCGGGCACGACGTAATAGCCAATTTCAGTTTCGACACGCAACAAATCGCCAGTCTTCACTTCCAGTTTGTTTGCGTGACTGGGATGAATCCACAGCGGGTTGGTGTGCGCGATTTCATTTAACCACTTTGCATTTGCACTCCGCGTATGGATCTGTACAGCCAGGCGGAAAGTGGAAATCAAAATCGTCTGATCTTCTTCGAGGTTATCAGGATGAACATGACTCTTGAAGTAGGTAGGAATGGCATATTCGGGCCATCCCCAATCGTTGAGTGTTTGTGAATAGAACTCCAACTTGCCGCTCGGTGTTGGAAAGCCACGTTTGATCGCGTCGCCAACCTTGATACCAACGAGACGCCTCCCATCTGCATCACCATCCGGCAGAGGCAGGGGCACAATGTTTGGCCCAGCCGGTTTTGCGGCTCGTGTGAACACCCGTCCGAAACGATCTTGCTGCGCGTCTTCCAACTCTTCAACAGGTACCGTCTCGTCGTAGATTCTTCCAATCTTGTTTTTGATTTCAAACGCTCCGTAGCGTCGCATGAAATCGAGCGGAGTCAAATCTTCAGCTGCCGCTTTTTCACGTAAGCCCGGAACTGAGTTGTCGAAAATCCATTCGTAGTATTCGTCAATGCCAAGACGAGCACCGGGATTCTTCTTCGACTCAACAAATGTGCGAATCCCAAGACTGCCATCCGGATCAATACGCCAGGTCAGTTCAAGCCAGAATTCGTTTTCTTCCCAAACCTCTCCGGGATTCACTTCGCGCGTGTCAGTGATGTTTTGCCCTTCGCGTTGCTTCGCTGCCTTCATCACTGGTTGGCGAAAGCCGAGCCACTGCGAATCGTGCGTTTCGTATGAATGAAGATCGTGACGCTCCGAGGCGACGCCCATTGGCAAGACATAATCGGCGTAGTATGACGACTCATTCCAGGTCGGCGTAAGCGCGACGTAACAGCTGACCAGATCAGGATCGGTAAACATCTCGATCCATGAAAAGCCATCTGGATTTGTCCAGACAGGGTTGTAAACGCGGGTGAAGTAAGTGTCGAGTTTTGCGCGGCCGTCTTTAAGCAGGTGTGGCAAGAGGAACGACATTTCATTCATCGACAATGGATACTCGCGTGGCCATGTCGTCTCGTTCCACATCTTGGGGTGTGGAGGCGTGTAGATCGGTCGCGGAACAAACTTGTTCCAGGCGTTTGGAAAGACGCCGCCTTCGGTTGCCACCGCACCGAGTAGTGCGTTTAAGAAAAACAGGCAACGCGCGACTGCCCACCCGCCGCTTACACCAGAAGCAACGCTGCGCCAGTTGTGACTGGAGAACTGCGTTCCCGCAGTCGCGACGAGTTTGGCGATCTCTTCGATTACTTTGGCTTCTACTCCGGATTCTTTGGCAGCGAAGTCGAAACTGTACTCGCTGTAGAGTTCTTTGAGGACGTCTTCGAAAGCCGAAAAGTCCGGAGGGGCTTCTTTAAAGTCCAGTGTAAACGCTGAAGGTTGGGCCACGTATTCACGCCAGTTCCACCATGTCTCGACGAACTCGCGATTATAGAGATTGTTTTGAATTAGGTAGTTCGCAATCGCCAGCAGGATAGCCGCTTCTGAACCCGGATACGGCGCGACCCAGTAATCAGCGTGAGTGGCTGTTGAAGACAAGCGCGTGTCAAAGACGATCAACTTGGCGCCATTCGCTTTGCCATCGATGACACGTTGCGCATGTGGGTTGAAATAATGGCCCGACTCGAGGTGAGCGCTGATCAGCAGGATAACTTTGGCGTTGGCGTGATCCGGACTTGGACGATCTAGGCCCATCCAAAGTTGATAACCCTCGCGACTACCCGACGAGCAGATGTTTGTGTGTGAGTTGTGACCATCAACTCCCCATGCCGCAAGGATGCGTTCAGTGAAACCGTCTTCGCCCGGACGCCCGACGTGATACATGATTTCGTTCCGGCGTTCCTCAACGATTGCTTTTCGGATACGCGCGGCAATTGTGTCGAGCGCTTCGTCCCAGGTGGTGCGTTCCCACTTTCCTTCACCACGTTTACCGGCGCGCTTCAGTGGATAAAGAATACGATCGGGATCGGTTACTTGATTGAGTGTTGCTGGACCTTTGGCGCAGTTTCTTCCACGCGAGCCTGGATGTTCAGGATTGCCTTCAAACTTCTGTATTTCGCCAGTGACTTTGTCGATATAAGCGAGTAGGCCGCAGGCTGATTCACAGTTGAAGCAAGTTGTGGGAACGAGGGAGTAATGACGTTCTTTGCGTTTGGGCCATGCTTGGGAATCTAGTTCGGTCCAGTCGTCCCAGCGTTCCCTTGGTGGAAACGCCGCGAGGTGAATTCGCGAAGGGCCCGGGTAGAAGGTTTCGTTGGGTTTGTTGGGAGCC
>DASYRR010000305.1:0-34111 GCA_036004125.1 Pyrinomonadaceae bacterium
TTACCTGACCTCTCGGCCGCTGAGAACGTGGCGTTGCCGTTGCTCATTTCGCGTCACTCAACGACAGATGCCAACCGTCAAGCACGGGCGCTGTTGATTGAAATGGGCTTGGTGGAACGTGTTAGTCACCCCACTTCACATCTTTCGGGCGGAGAACAACAGCGGGTTGCCTTAGCTCGCGCTTTGATTACTTCGCCACAGCTTCTTTTAGCTGATGAGCCGACAGGGAATCTCGATGCCACGATTGGCGAGGACATTGGAAAAACGCTGGTAAATCACGTCCGTGCCCGGCACGGAATTGCGGTTATTGCAACTCACAACGAAAGCTTGGCTGGCCTTTGTGATAAGGTGATGCTCTTGGAAGGCGGGTGTGTTCACCCCATTTAGTAATTCGGCTCTGAAAAAAGTCCCGCGTTGTGCGTTTTAGTTAAATAGAATCAGACAATGCTTCTTGACCCCTCACTGATGGGTTATAATGCCTGCGGTTGCCGGGCGGTTAGTTTTTCGCCCGGCATGGTAATCATTAGGAAGTTTTTCGACTTAGACAAAGATGTTCGAACGCTACACTGAAAAGGCGCGCCGCGTGATCTTCTTCGCGCGTTACGAAGCGTCCCAGTTTGGGGCTCCAGCTATTGAACCCGAGCACCTCTTGCTGGGATTAATGCGGGAAGATAAGACACTTACCGGTCGCTTTTTTCCACGGGCCCAGGTCTCCATTGAATCAATTCGCAAGGAGATTGAGGGTCGAACACTGTTGCGGGAGAAAATCTCCACGTCGGTTGAACTTCCGCTAGCACCCGAGACCAAACATGTTCTCGCCTACGCTCACGAGGAAAGCGATCGTTTACAGCATCGTCACATTGGAACGGAGCATCTCCTGCTTGGTTTGTTGCGCGAAGAGCGGTCAATGGCGGCTGAGATTCTCTATGAGCGCGGCTTGCGATTGAATGCCGTTCGCGATGAAATTGCCAGACAGTCAGGCGCCGATGCGCGGACCTCTCAAAAGAAAGACACACCACATCTTGTCGAGTTCTCACGCGATCTCACTGAAGACGCATCAAACGACAAACTGGATCCGTTGATTGGTCGGGAA
This sequence comes from Pyrinomonadaceae bacterium, assembly GCA_036004125.1. Taxonomy (GTDB): domain Bacteria; phylum Acidobacteriota; class Blastocatellia; order Pyrinomonadales; family Pyrinomonadaceae; genus PSRF01. Next base: position 1,094 of record DASYRR010000305.1, read on the forward strand.
GCTGAGATCGAACGCGTAGTTCAAATACTTTGCCGCCGAACCAAGAACAATCCCGTTTTGATTGGCGAGCCGGGAGTTGGCAAAACAGCTATCGTTGAAGGACTTGCTCAACGCATAGTAAGAGGTGACGTTCCTTCGTTTCTCGAAAACAAACGAATACTCTCTCTCGATCTTTCGCTGATTGTCGCTGGGACGAAATACCGTGGTCAGTTTGAAGAACGACTAAAGCAGATAATGCGTGAGCTGGTTGAGAATCCCCAGTACATAGTTTTCATAGATGAGTTGCACACACTCGTGGGTGCTGGTTCTGCGGAAGGCTCGCTGGATGCTGCAAACATATTGAAGCCGGCGTTATCGCGGGGAGAGCTTCAGTGTATAGGTGCCACCACACCTGCTGAGTTTCGCAAATCAATTGAAAAAGATCGATCGCTTGAACGTCGGTTCCAGGCGGTGAAGGTCCCGCCTCCATCAGAAGAAGAAGCAGTCAGTATTCTGGATGGTGTGCGTGAGCGTTACGAGAGTTTTCACCAGGTTCGCTATTCAGACGACGCACTCCACGCGGCAGTTTATCAATCGCACCGCTACATTCCTGATCGTTTCCTGCCCGACAAAGCAATCGATGTGATCGACGAGGCGGGAGCACGCGTAAAACTACGAGTAAGACGTGAACAGGGAAGCCTGGCAGATTGGAACGAACTGAATGAGTGGTCCCGAGGCTACGGCGACAATTCAAGTTCGCGGAACCAGGAAGATGCGCTCGTATCCGCTGAGGTCACTCGCGACGACGTTGAGGATGTAATTGCACGCTGGACAGGTATACCAGTAACTTCGCTTAAGGAAGAGGAAACTCAGAAGCTCTTACGAATTGAGACTGAGTTGCACAGGCGTGTAGTTTCCCAGCGTCCAGCCATCTCTGCGTTAGCTCGAGCTATTCGGCGATCGCGGGCCGGTCTGAAGAATCCCCTGCGACCAGTTGGATCGTTTCTGTTTCTCGGGCCGACTGGCGTCGGCAAGACTGAAGTTGCCAGGTCATTGGCGGCATTCCTCTTTAGCAGCGAACGCGCGTTGATTCGTTTCGACATGTCGGAGTTCATGGAGAAACACTCCGTTTCGAAATTGATCGGTTCACCGCCAGGGTACGTTGGACATGAGGAAGGCGGTCAACTCACTGAACGAATAAGGCGATCTCCATACTCGGTTTTGCTATTCGATGAGATTGAAAAAGCACACCCGGACATCTTCAATATCCTCCTGCAGGTATTCGAAGATGGCATCCTGACGGATGCGCTCGGCAATACTGTCGACTTCAAAAACGCGATCATCATCATGACCTCGAACATCGGCGCCCGGTTTATTCAGAAGAAAGGCACCCTTGGCTTTCAGGCAAACACGGATTCAAGCCGGGAAAAGATGGAAGAAATGGTGATGTCTTCAGTGCGTCAGACCTTCAATCCTGAGTTCATAAATCGGCTGGATGAGATCATCATCTTTGATCAACTCGTCGACCAAGAACTGCTGGAGGTGATAGAACTACAGGTCCAACAGATAAACCGAACCATGATTCGTCATGGCTTTGAGGTACGGCTCTCAGACGGCGCAAAGCGTTGGATTGTCGAGAAAACCTGTTCCGATCGCTCGTATGGAGCGAGACCTTTAAGGCGTGCTTTGCAAAAATATGTTGAAGACCCCCTGTCAGAAGCGCTAATTCAGGGCCAACTCGCAGGGTCATCCCTCATAGAAGTGTTTGTGAGCGGCGATGAACTCGATTTTCGGCCAGTGGGAATAGAAGCTGCCGATGACGCGCTCCTGATTCACTAAAAAACAAAACGGACCGAGCTAGTCCAGAGTCAAAAGTCCATGCAAGTCAATCCCCTGGCTGGACTTCGGGCTTTGGACTTTTGTACTTTGTTACCTATATAATGCGCCACTTTGCTGCGGCGGAAGCTGGCAACTGGGGTTCGTTGAATAGAATCATAGTTGCTGTCTTCTAGCCAGTTCAGCGCTTGGTGTTTTGCCTTTATTTTCTATTTCTGGAAATTATTCAGCCACAGCTCCCCGAAGTTTCTGAGGCCCGGTAAAAGAACTACTGAGGGAATTGGTGCCAATGCACTTATATCGCGCGTCTTTGCTCTTTTTGAGCTTATTAGTCGGAATCATTGCAAATTGCGCGGCACCCGAACGCGTCTACGCTCAGCAAGCAACCCCATCAACCCAGCGAATTGTCGAATCCGTTGACATAACTGGTAATCGTCGTCTCCGGAAGGACGACATTCTCTACTACATTACAACTCGCTCTGGCGACCCTTACAACGTCGATCAAATTCAACGCGATTATCAGACGCTCTTATCGTTGGCGTTCTTCGACAAGATCAAGACTCGTGTTTCCATAGAGGACGGACCGCGGGGTGGGGTCGTTGTCATCTTTGAAGTGGTAGAACTGCCAATCATTCGCGATCTTACTTTTGAGGGTTTAAAGAGTGTTCCGGAATCCGATGTGCTCAAGGCTTTCCGCGAGCGTCGAGTAGGGGTGTCGAAGGAAAACGCTTACGACCCGGTTAAAGCGAGAAATGCAACGCGCGTAATCAAGGAGTTATTAGCCGCTGGTGGACATCCAAACGCGACGGTTGAGGAGCGTACCGAGGAAGTTTCAGCGACCTCGCTGGCCCTCACCTTCGTCGTGGACGAAGGTGATCGCGTTCGGGTTGTTGAAATCCAGTTTGAGGGAAACACCGTATTCAGCGATGGATCGTTGCGTGGTGCGATGAAATACGTCAAAGAGGCCGGGTTGATTACGCGTTTCAAAGGATCAGACATCCTAAATCGCGAGAAACTCGATTTTGACCTTCACCTCGTCGACAACTATATGCGGTCGAAAGGTTATCTTCAGGCTCGTCATGGTGAGCCTCGAATAGAAGGCATAGGTCGTCGACGAACGGGCTTTCCTGTTCTGCCATTGCCCTTCTTGTCGTCAACGGACGACGCACTGCGCATCACCGTTCCAATTCTTGAAGGCAAAGTTTACCGGCTTGGCGATTTTAAGGTTACTGGGAATTCCATTTTTTCCGAAGCCCAGATCCTCGCGGTGATTGGCCTCAACAAGGGCGACATCGCAAACGGGGAAAAGGTTAGTAAGGGGCTGTTTGAGAACTTAAAGAAGTATTACGGTGGTCAGGGCTTCATCGAGTACACCGCTGAACCAGTCCCAACCTATAAAGACAATCCAGCCAATCCGAACGAAGGTGTCGTTGATTTTGAAGTGACGATTGAGGAAGGAAAGCAATTCATACTGCGCCGACTCGAGTTTATTGGCAACACGTTTACGCGCGACAATGTGTTACGCCGTGAAGTGTTGATTAATGAAGGCGACATCTATAACGACAACTACTGGGAGTATTCTGTCGTCAAGCTCAATCAGCTCGGCTATTTTAATCCAATTGACAAAGACAAAGACGTCGATCGTCGCACAAACGATGAAGAAGCGACGGTCGATCTGACTCTCAAAGTCAGCGAACGCGGTCGCCAACAGATTTCATTTAACGGCGGTGTCTCAGGTATTGGCGGTTCATTCTTTGGTCTTGAGTACTCCACCAACAATCTTCTCGGGCGCGGGGAAGTGTTGTCGTTCAATCTCGCGGCGGGAAATCGTCAGCGATCATTCCAGTTTTCATTTACTGAGCCTTACATCAAGGATCGTCCGATTAGTGCGGGCTTCTCTATATTTGCCTTTTCGCAAAAGTTCTTTGGTGAGGGTACATTCCTCTCGCAGAACACCAGTGCCCAGCAGGATCTACTGAATTCGCAGTTTAATTTGACTAACATAAACGAAGAGAATCTTTTTACACGCGATTCTTACGGAGGGTCTATCTTCGCTAGTGCTCCACTGTCTGAGTTCTACAAGAAGCGGAGGTTTACCCAGTTTTCGCGCATCGGCGTCTCTTACCAACTGTCACTCTCAAGCGTTAAAGATCCACAATCCAACACCGATCCTTCATCCGGAGGGTTCATCCCGGTCATCTATAGTCAGCCCAACATTCTAACGAGCCGGGCGACATTAAGCTTCAGTTATGATACTCGCAACGCGAGCGTCGATCCGACAAGTGGTCGGGAGCTATCAGTCGCACTAGGACTTGCCGGCTTGTTCGGAGACGTTCGTACCTACCAGCCCACACTTTCTTATTCCCAGTTTTTCCCGATGCGTCGCAAGAAGTCGACACGCCCAGAGGTCTTCGGTTTTCGTATTCTGGCGGGAACGGTTGGTAGTTTTGCGATCTCGGACAAGGTTCGAAATGCCAACTCCCTTGCCTTTGTCGATGGTATCCCGATTTTCGAGCGCTTTTTCCTGGGCGATGAATTTACGATCCGAGGCTACAACGTCCGGTCGATAAGTCCGGTTTCACCAGTTGATACCTTTATTACTTCCCGGAATGTTGTTTTCGCTGAAAACCCTACCGGAACCCCGGTTCAAATCACAGGTTTACCGGCTAGCGCAGCCAGCAGTCTCGGAGTTTTTACCGGCCCTACAGGCAATAACGTCGCTGGATTACCTCGTTCATTCACCTCAGTCGGCGGTGATACACAGTTGCTGGGCAACTTTGAATATCGAATCCCAATCATTGGCGACGCCGTTAGCCTGGCGGCTTTCGCGGATATTGGTACCGCTTTCAATTTAAGATCGAAGAGTGATCAGGGATTCTCGAGTAACTTCCTGGACGACCAACCCTTCTTATCGACGGTTGGTGTGATTCCCTGTCCGAGATTTCGTACTTTTGTTCCGATCAGTCTCAGCTCGCTAGCGGTATGCAATAACCCGCTTCTGGCGTCGGGCCGCACAACTCCGAGTTTGGTGGCCCGAGACAATCGAATCGTGACTGAGGCTGAACTCCAGGCGGCAGCAAACTTAGAGGTAAACCCGCAAACGTTATTGCCCATTGGCTTTCAACCGGTTTTCTTGAGGGGCGAGGCGCAGACAAACAGCGTGGTCAGACTCTCGCAGAGCCTGTTCGCTAAGCTGGGTGACTATCGCTCGAGCCTCGGTATGGAGGTGCGTGTTCAAGTCCCGGTCATCAATGTACCGTTCCGCCTAATCTTTGCGTATAATCCAAACGCCCGGCAAGACCAGGTAATCGATGGTTTTCCATTCTTCTTCAATGAGAAAAAGAAAGTCATACGCTTCAGCGTGGGCCGCACTTTTTAACGATTTGAGCCAACCTCGAGAGATTTTGGACCGGGAAGTTTATCCGATTGGCGCAACAGTAAGGAGTATTACAAAAAGGTCATGAATATAGTTCGTCTAATTGCTGTCGCAGCACTGCTCACGACAGTCGCAATTGTTTCCGTTTCAGCTCAACAGGCGAAGCCTGGTGCAAACGCGCCAGCGGCGGCGCCTCCCCCAACCACTGTAGCGGTGCCCGACAGCAAGATGGCGTTGATCTACTCTGATCTGTTTTTGGATCCGAAGACAGGCATTGCGAGATTCAGTAGTTTACTCAGCACACTCAATCGAGAGTTTCAGCCACGGCAATCCGAGTTGCAGGCCCTGCAGACAAGAATTAGCGCATTGAGCAAAGAGATCGACGACACGCAGTCCGTCGCCGACCCCAATGCGATTCGACAAAAAAGGGACCAGCTCGCTCAGCTGAATACAGACCTAAAACGGAAAGGCGAGGACGCTGAGGCTTCCTACACCAAGCGGCGGCAGGACATCTTCCTTCCGCTGCAACAGGACATCGGCAAGGCTCTCGAAGCTTTTGCGAAAGCCCGAGGCATTACCGTGATTGTTGATGGCAGTCAAGTTCCGGTCGTTTATGCAGCCGACAGCATCGACATCACTCGTGCTTTCATTAATGAATTCAACAGCAAGAATCCAGCAACCGCATCGGTCCCCCAGCCATAATCGGGCCGGGACTCTCAGTTAAGCGCATCGTAAAGCAAAGGGCCTCGGATGTACGGCGGAGACCTTAATAGCCAAATCAATGCTTATCAGATAGGACGCACTTTTTAACCATTTGAGCCAACCTCGGTGGAAAGATTTACAACTAAGAAGTTTATCCGACCGCCTCAACAGTAAGGAGTATTACAAGAAAGTTATGAATATAGTTCGTTTAATTGCTGCCGTTGCGTTGCTGACGACCGCCGCAATAGTTTCCGTTTCAGCTCAACAGACGAAGCCGGGTGCAGCTGCACCAGTGCCGGCGGCCCCCCAGACCACAGCAGCCGTGCCGGACAGCAAGATGGCCTTGATCTACTCGGAAGCTTTTTCAGATCCGAAGCTGGGCATCGCCAGATTCGGTACGCTGGCTAACACATTGGAAAGAGAGTTTCAGCCGCGAAAGACCGAGCTCACTACTCTGGAGCAACGAATCAATCAGCTGACGAAAGAGATTAACGATACTCAAGCAGTTGCGGATCCGAAGGCGATTCAGCAAAAAAGAGATCAGCTCGAACTGGCGCAGACTGATTTCAAACGTAAAGGCGAAGATGCTCAGGCTGCCTACACTCGGCGACGCCAGGAGATATTCGCGCCTTTGCAAGAAGACATTGGTAAGGCTTTGGAAGCTTATGCCAAAGCGCGCGGAATTACTGTCATCGTAGATGCTAGCCAGGTTCCAGTGGTCTATGCTGCTGACAGCATCGACATCACGAAAGCATTCATCGCTGACTTCAACAGCAAGAATCCGGCGACCGCGTCAGTCCCTCAGCCATAGTCAACGGAATCCTTGCTAATCGCATCGCCAGGGAACGGCCTCGGTTCAAACCGAGGCCTTAATGGCTAAATTAATGAAATACTCCTTCTTAGCATCCGTCGTCTTAGTGGCAGTTGTGACCTGGTCCGCTGCTGCACAACGGCCCGGAGCTCAGCCGACTCCAACCCCTCGACCTGGTGGGCAAACGACTCCTGCGCAACGGCCAGCTGCTCAACCAACACCCTCTGCGACGCAACCTGCGGCTAACGTAAATCTCCCAATAAGCAAAATGGGCGTGATTTATACTGAAGAGTTTCTAAATCCAAAAACCGGTATTCTTAAGTTCAACACTTTGATCACAAAGCTCAATGCCGAGTTTCAAAAACAAAAAGACGATATCAATCAAATGCAGACGCGGGGGACTCAGCTACAGGATGAAATCGGCAAACTCCAGAACGCCCCCGCCGGTACCCCAATTGATCAGAGGTCGTTAGCTGCAAAAACTGACCAATTGGAACAATTAAAGAAAGATATTCAGCGTAAAGCCGAAGATGCACAAGCAGCTTATACCCGACGCCGAACGGAACTGTTTGCGCCGTTGCAGGAGGACATTGGTCGAGCTCTGGAAGTTTTTGCCAAGGCACGTAACATCAACGTGATCATCGACGGCACGCAAGTGCCGCTGATTTATGCAGCGGCCAGCATTGATATCACGGCAACCTTCATCAGTGAGTTCAATAGCAAGAATCCTGTAACCGCAGCGACTACGCCTCCTCAATAGGTTTTGTAGGAGACACGTGCATCCTAAACGCGGCGATGCGGCTTGAAGTCGTGCTTCACCGCGTTTTTCGTTTCAGCCATGGAAACTGTTCTCGACGCTGTCGCAATTCAAAAGCTACTGCCTCATCGCTATCCCTTCTTACTTGTCGACCGCATCATTGAGTTAGAGCCTCGTGTACGAATCGTGGGGATCAAACAGGTCAGCATTAATGAACTGTTTTTTCAAGGGCACTTTCCCGGCGCTCCTGTTATGCCAGGCGTGCTGGTGGTCGAGGCGTTGGCCCAGGTAGGCGCGGTCCTGGCACTAAGGGAAATTGAGGACCGCGACCAAAAATTAGTTTTGTTTACCGGAATAAAGGAAGCCAGATTTCGACGCCCAGTTGTACCCGGGGATACCCTGGTCCTGGAAGTTAAGGCAATCCGCATCGGCTCGCGAGTGCAACGCATGCATGGCGAAGCGAGGGTCGAGGGCCAGTTAGCGGCAGACGCGGAGATTATGAGTATTGTTGCTCCACGGTAAATCTCAGATCTCAAATTTCAGATCTCAGATGGGAGAATTGAGGTCTGAGCTCTAAAGATTTGAGATTTGAAACTGTCTGAAACTTGAAATCTGAGATGTGAGATCAATGTCCGCAGTGACCCGCCCGACAATTATTCACCCCACGGCAGTAGTCAGTTCGGAAGCCCGCATCGGTTATGGCTGCTTTGTCGGACCTTACTCGATCATCGGCGATGACGTTCAGCTGGGGGACGGAGTAAGACTCGAGTCGCATTGCGTAATCGATGGCCGAACTTCAATCGGCGAAGAAACACACGTGTTTCCGTTTGTCTCGATCGGCCTCGCGTCGCAGGACTTGAAATACAAAGGTGAACCTTCCGAGACGAAGATCGGCAAACGAAACAAGATTCGCGAGTTTGTCACTATCCATCGGGGCACCGCGGGCGGTGGGATGCTCACGCAAGTCGGAGACGACTGTTTGATTATGGCCCAAGCACACATAGCTCATGATTGTATTGTCGGTGACGAAGTGATCATGGCCAACGCCGCAACACTCGCCGGACACGTTGTTCTTGGCGATCGCGCAAACATTGGTGCTTACTCGGGCGTGCACCAGTTTTGTCGAGTGGGCAAAGAGGCTTATGTTGGTGGTTACTCGGTAGTAGTGAAAGATGCCCTCCCTTTTGCTTTGACGGTTGGTAATCACGCTCGCTGCTACGGTTTGAATATCACGGGAATGAAACGCCGTGGTTATCCTCGCGAAACAATCGACGCTCTTCATCACGCCTTCCATCTATTGCTTTCCGCAAAGCTAAACACCACTCAAGCTCTCAAACGGATAAATGAAGAGATTACGGACTCTTCAGAAGTCGGCGAGTTGGTGAAATTCATTCAAGTCTCGGATCGCGGCGTTACCAAATGAAATTCGGATTGATTGCAGGTAATGGCAAGTTTCCGTTGATGGTTCTCCAGGGCGCTCACCAATCAGGCGCTCAGATGGTCGTTGCTGCCATTCGTGAAGAAACAGATCCGGCAATAGAAGGTCTTGCTGATAGCCTGAAGTGGGTCGGTATTGGTCAACTGGGACGGATGATTCGCTTCTTCAAGGATGAAGGAGTGGAGAAGGCGATGATGGCAGGCCAGGTTAAGCATGTCCAGATATTCACTCGTGCGGTACCGGACGCCCGCATGCTGAAGGTGCTCTTGAAATTGCCCCGCCGTAACACTGATTCACTGATCGGAGCTATCGCGTCCGAATTACAGAGTGAAGGCATCGAGCTGGTGGACTCAACTTACTTCCTTCAGGATTACTTACCAACCCCGGGAACTCTGACCCGTCGTCAACCAGATAAGCACGAACAGGAAGATATTGCTTACGGCCTTGAGATCGCGCGCGAGATTGCCCATCTCGACCTGGGCCAGACGATTGTTGTGCGTGCGAAAGCATGTGTCGCGATCGAGGCTATGGAGGGAACTGACGAAACGATTCGACGTGCAGGTCACCTGGTCAAAAGGAAGCTGACAGTGATCAAACTCGCGAAGCCGAATCAGGATATGCGGTTTGATGTTCCCGTTGTGGGAGTCCCTACGCTAACAACGATGGCGGAAGCAGGTGCTACGTGTTTATGTCTTTCTGCTGGTAAGACGTTGATGTTCGATCGCGATGAGATGATTCGCGTCGCAAACGAGAAGAAGATAGCGATCGTGGCAGTCTAGTTATGTCCGATATGCTTTAAATCGTCGTTCGTTATCCAAGAACTTCGCGGGGACAACGGACGCGACAAGCTAAAGCATATCGGACATTCTATTCTCCTGGCGCCAAAGCCTCAGCGGTTTGCGAGGCCTTCGGATCGTAGGGTGTGGCCAGAAACTTCTTCGCTATTGCCTGGGCGTTGTCGTAGTCAATTCCTGATTGCACGGCCTTCTGGTATTCATAGACCGCTTTATTGCGATCGCCCTTAGCGTCGTAGGCGTTGCCACGTTTGATGTGGGCCCAGACTTCGATCCACGATGGCTTTAATGTTCCTTGCAATGAGGCATCGAAGTTGTCGAGAGCCTGTTGCCAATTGCGCTGTTCCAGAAATAAGAGTCCGAGGTTGTAATAAACCCACGAGTTTGACCGATCAAGTTTTAAGGCGGCCTCAAATTGCTGTTGAGCTTCAGCGTAAATACCTTCCTTCATTTGCTCAATTCCGCGGCGCGCGATGATTGAAACGCGCAGCTCGTCTGACATTCGCAGTATCTTGTTGTTGGGATCGACCACGACCTCAATCGGTTGACCGTTCGACTCAAAATCAAAGTCCTCGCTGCGGCCTTCAATTCGGACGATGCTCTGTTGATTGTCACCCTCGGCTCGCAACAGCAGTTCTACTGGCATACGAAGGGTCTCGAGATTCTGTTTGACAGTGCCACGGGTGCGAAACTTCCCGGATCGGGTGCGAATGATTTGATAATCAACCGTAAACTCCGGCACTCCTGTTCCTTCAACCCACTGCGCAAAGAAGTAACGCAGGTTCTCGTTACTAATCTTCGACGCTAGTTTTTCGAAGTCATCAATCGAGGCATTCTTGCCCCGGTACGTGTCGAGGAACGTGTACAGGAGCTTCTCAAACTTTTCCTTTCCAATAGTCTCTCGCAACATACGAAAGATCATCGAGCCTTTGTAGAACACGATCGATTGATAAGCCGCCGACTGATCATCAAGAGCGCCTGGGGCTCGAGCGATGGAAGCAGTTTGTTCAAAGGTCAAGGCGCGCTCCTGCTGTTCGCGTTGCGCAGCATCAAGTCCACCGGTACTCAGGATCGATTCACGATAGGCGAATGCGCTCCACTCCGCCAACCCTTGCGACAACCAGGCATCGTCAAACGACTTCAGTCCAACGGTCTGTCCCCACCACTGATAAGCGATCTCGCGTTCGAGCTTCTCTTCCGGAATTGGACGCGAGGAGTCGAACATCTTCGACGATAAATAGACGATACCGGGACCGGAATAAGCATCCAAACTCTCGTCGTCAATCTGGACAATAACGAGTCGGTTACCAAATAAGGGGGCACCGTAACGCTTCGAATAGAACTCCAAAACACGGCCCGTTAGCTCAGCGAATGCGTCGATCCGTTTCTCGCTGCCGGGCATTGCGTAAAGCTGTAACTGATATTTCCCGAAACTCAGATTCTTGTTGATGTATTGACCGGCGGCGAAGTTTCCGATCAAAACTGGTTGGCGATGAACGAAGCGATAACGAACGGCTCCCTCTTTGGGTGCTGGCTGGGCCACCACTGGATCGTCACTGGTTCCAGCGACCTGAAGACCGGCGGGAACTATAAAGGTAATGTCGGACGTAGCGCGGTCCGCGGCGTAGTCGTGAAACGGAAACCACCGCGACGCGTACATGAGGTAGGAGCCTTCGGTACCAACATAAGCCATTCGCTTTGTGGCCAGTGGTCCGCCCTCTGGCGAAATCAGCGCGCCACTCCACCGAACGCGAAGCGTAACCGGTACATTTGAGGGAACGACCTGGCCTAAATCAATGCGGACACTCGGTCCCAACGCGCCGACGCCGACTGCGTCCTGAACGTATCCCGTTAGCGGCTGCCCGTCCTTTTCGATACTTTCGATTTTTAGAGAGCCGTTGAGTTCAAAGACTACCGAACGTGTCGCATCCAGCGGTACAAAAGTAAGGTCAGCTCCTGCACGAAGGAGATGTTGATCGGGAATAATTTGGGCCTCAATGCGGTAGTTGGTGACATCAAACCGGCTCGCTGCGGGTTGAGGAGCTGGCTGTTGCGAGTTTCCGGAAATGGCGAGCATCAGGACGACTACCAGGGTCGCCATAACGCCAGTGAAGATGAGTTTGATTCTTATCATGGCTTTTCGGTTGCGAACGATTATACAGCCGTTCTCGCTGGCAGCAGGAATACGCTGCGACAACTTCAGATTAAACCCGCTGCTAAAGAGCGCTCAAAAACAACCGGTTTTTTGGGGCTTGCTCGATGCGAGGGCCGAAGTGCCGGCTAGTCTGACGCGGGCGTTCTACGCTTGACGACTGTTTTGGATGGTTGGAAATGGCGCTCGGTTGGCTGGTGGGGTTTCTCTCAGGTCAGAAGGAGGCGAAAGAAATCATTTGACAGTTATCAGTTGGTGATTGTCACGGCTCCTCTTTCAATTAGGCGCGCCCAATTCTCCAAATGGCAATTGATAACTGTCAAATGATAACTCGTGGACCAATAATTCTGTTCCTGCTCCTGCTGTGTCTACGGCGTTCCGCCAATTGATCCAGTGAAGTCAATTTCTTTTTGGTCATCGATCAGACCAACGAACGCCTTGTCAACCGGGGAGAAGGTATAGCCGTCCTTTGAAGGAATAACTCGATACGTTTTCTGCGAAGGCGTAACCGTAAACGAATAGTTGCCATCGTTGTCGGTAGTTGCTGCCAACACTGAACCAGATGGACTGATCAGGACAACCGTTACATTTGGCAAGCCGTTCTTGCCAGGATCTAGTACTCGTCCCGTAATTTTGATGGTTGACCGCAAACGCGATCCGGCAGCTCGCAATGCTTCCTCAGTTATTGGTGCCGGTTGGCTGGCCGTTGATGGGTCTGAAGTTGTGGGCGTCGCAGCTGTGGTCGGTGATGGAGTTGGTTCTGGTGTTGCTGTAGGGGTCGCCACGGACGAGACTGGTTCGCCTGGCGATGTTTGCGACGTTATCGATTTCTCGGCCGTAGGTACGTTCGTTACCGGTGTTGCGTTTGAGTCCGATGCTACTGTTGAGCGCGGGCTCTCGTTGCTTGTGGAGTTGCTCGTAGCCGGAGCCCCAACGCTTGTCGCGGTAGCCGGACCAATCTTGTCGTCCAATCCGTCGAGTGAGCCGTTAACTTTCCGATAGAGTTTTTCAATTGCAGCGCGTCGCATGGGGTCTCGTGGGCCTGAGTTGTAGCTACCGATGTAACTCTCCAGCGCATCGTTGTTGCTACCTGTTTGCTCCAGAGCCACTCCCAGATGCCACACAGCATTTCGCCATGACGGAGTTCCGTTAGGCAGAGTGTCAGCTGCCAGTCTCAAGTGTTCAATCGCTTCCGGATACTTATCCTGGTTAAAAAGTATCCAGCCGGTTAAATCCTCGATGCGCCCTCGCATGATCTTCGATAAGGCGCTGCGTGGCGCATCGGCAATACTAGGAATGTCACCAACAGCAATTGCTTGCGCGCGAAGACCTCGCAATTCATCTGCCTGTACGGCGCTAGTAGCTATTGCGAGATCGAGAGCTGTGTCTAAGTCCTTCTTAGCGTCGCTAGCAAGTTCGAGCGCGGTAGGAAGAGCGACTGTTTTTCTGAGCAATCGGCTGGCAGCATAGAGTTGCCGGTAAGCTCGCATCGGGTCATTGCCCGAACTAAAGTCACGAGCGGCATTGGCCACCAACGTGTCATCGACTTTTTCACTGTCGCTAGCCGTGGTTAAGCTGCTATCGAGAGCCAAAAGATTCTTCAGCATTTTGCTGTTAGCAACGGTGTCGGCAACGCTGGTTTGATAAATGCTTGCTCGCCGCTCTGGGGCCAGCAAATCGATAAAGTCGGTGTTGCGTGCAGGGATTCGCCCGGCCAGTAACGTTTCTATCGCGCCGTCTCTGAAGGTGAACGACTCTCGCAAGATTTCAGCCGCCTCATCATAGAAACCCATCGTGGCGACAACGTTTGCCAGCTCGTAGTTGAGAGTTGGAAATTTTCCGTACTGGCGAGCAAAACGCATTGCCCGTTCTGCGCCCAAGGGTCGTTTTAAGCCAATCAAGGATCTCACCAAAGCGATTTGTGCCCAGGTATATCTTGGTTCAATCGTTATTGCTCTTTTCGCGAAGTCAATCGCCTTTTCGTAATCTTCGTGTGCTGCAAACCAGTAGGCTGCCCCGCTCAGTAGGGCCAGGTTTCGTGGCTCGCTGGTAAGCGCAGCATCAAGAGCACTGGCCGCCTCCTCTTTACGACCGAGATCGAAGAGGCAAAGGACCATTCCGGTGGTCGCATTACGATCCTTTGGATCAGCCTTTAGCAGTTCGTTATAGATTGCGAGTGCCTCTTCGGGCTTTCCAGTTGCGCGTGTGAGATCGGCCAAACTACTACGCGAAAGTCGCGACGCAGGATCCAATTCAATCGTTCGTTTGTACTCTGTGGCTGCCTCCTCGAGCTGCAGACTCATGTGACGACCGAGCGCCAGTATGCGATGAGCTTCCGCCAAATCTGGAGCAGCTTTGACAGCGAGTTCCGCAAGGCGAGAAACTTCATCGCCTCGCTCGATGCCGAGATAGAAACCGGCGATAGTTAGCAGCCGTTTCGGGTCAGAGCCAAATTTCGCTTCCACAGTGGTTGCGGCTTTAAAGGCAGCAACACCCTGATTACGCAAGTAGAGATTTGAAGGGATTTGAGCAATCACACCGGAAAAGAGCTTGTCTGAGATCGTGACGTCAGCTTCGTCAATGGCCAGCATGAGCTGCTGAATGCCTTTATCGATGTCCCCGCTCTTCAAATACTGATCCCCGAGGCCAGCGTGACTGCTGATTAGCAACTCCGTCGCGCGTAGTCGTGCCTTTGAATCCGGATGGGTTTCAAGAAAAGTCTTCAGCTTCTCAGCACGTTTGCCCAGCGGAAGCGTCAGGGTCAATTCAACCTCTTCCGCTTCGGCCTCATCATCAATCGGTTCAGCAGTTTTCTTCGCAGTCGAAGTCCTGGGAGTCTTTACTACGGTTCGAGTAGGCGGACTAACAGTTTCTGTCTCTACTGGTTTGGTTTCGGTAGCTGGCTGTGTTTCGTTCTGAGCGGGTTTTACTTCCGGTTGAGACTGTTGTGTGGCCGTCTCCTTCTCCACTGGCTTTGAAGTTTCCTTCACGACTCTCGGGCGGGTTTTTGGTGGTTCAACTTCAGGCTGTTGCGTCGCTCCATTTGTTGTCTCACCAACTCTGGTCGCCGCCGGCGGAGATACTTGTTGGTTGAGATCTTCGGCAGTGAGACCCATTTTGCGACCGACAGCGTTGACGAACATTTGTAACCCCTGGTCAATCGCCTCAGAAAAACGGCCGGCATTCAACGGCGAACGCATTCGCTGTGACATCTCTCCCAGGACGCCTTCCGGCAGGTCACCCTGCACGAGGCGACTAAACTGAGCGAACGAAGTTTTGGAGGCGATAGCTATCACAAGTAAAAGACTCTTGCTGCCACTATTTCTCGCACCGATATTCCAATTCGACGCCAGTTCCCGCGAGAAGTCGAAGATGTCACGACCTTCCGTGGTATCGACTGTCGCCAAATAGAACTCGATCTTTGTTTTGTCCTTCAAGTTCTGGAGCAGGCCTTCGAGCCGGTTTCTGGTGTTTGCGTCAACGACGCCGGCGAAGTCGTTTATGTGAGCCGTTGGTGCGGGAAGTTGACTGTTTGATTGAGCGATTAGTCCGACGCTACTCAATAGGAATACAGCGCTGGTGATTAGGACCGGCAACATAGTTCGTGATGCTCGACAGATCGTTCTAATTATCGTCGGGGTTGATGAAGTCATGGTTTGTCGGAAATGCCGGGGATAAACAAATGCACTGTCGGATATTAAGGGGACGATTCGGCAGTCATGATACCATCGCAACTGATTCGCGGCGAGTGGTACGATTAGTAGTTTTATGAGTGAACTAGACGAAGCCTGGGCTGTCGCACTTGCCGAAGCTGAACGTCACGCACGTTCTTCTGGTCGCAAGGATATTGCCGACTATCTATCACTCAGGAACTCAAACGACCTGTTACGCAAGGCAGGTATCGACTGGCTGGTTTCGAGCTTTACGACGTTCGCGGGCGAAGCGAATCGCGCGGGCGGCGGTCTGCAGGTCGCAAATCAAGATGCGCACCGGTTCCGGGTCGGAAACTCAACCATGGTTGGAGTTCTCTTAACGTTCACGAGCGGTGTTCGTAAATTGTTCGTTGAGGCTGGTTGGCCGAGAACTCCTCGTGATGGAGTTGTTCGGGGTGGTGGATTGGCTTGCGCGAACATTCGCCACCTGGGAATTCTCTCCGCGAACGAGGAGTTGCTGCTCACGAAATCGAATAGCGGCATTCCCAGATGGCTGAGTTCGGGCAAACGAACAACCCGCGCCGTTCTGCGCGAAGCCGACGTCCGCAGACATCTCACGATCCTCCTGGACTCCTCGAAATCTCACACGCACTGAGCCGAACACGTTTTCAGTAGCCGCTACACCTTTTGGCGCTGGATAAAAACCATTTCCGTAGGGTCGCTCATTCCTAAGTCTGGGTTTTCCCACAGATCTTCGCGAATTCAAGGCTTCTGACGCATAGGCACGGCAGTTGCCAAATGGTCTGTCAGCGAAACGATCGCTAAGGTTGAATCCCCAGGGCGACGTTGAGAAAACGGGAGCAACCCGAAATGACGAGGAGATTAAAGATGACGAACCGACACACACTGAAGTTTTCAATCTTGGCGGCAGCCGTCTTGGCGCTTTGTTTGCCGGCCGTAGCGGCAGCCCAATGGGGAGGATATCCTGACAATCGTTATCCAAATGGTCGCAATGGTGATTACGGACGATATGACGATCGTTACTTGCGCGACTCGGTCCACCGATTGGATCGGTTAGCGAAGAGTTTTGAGAGTGACATGGATCGCGCCCTTGATCGCAGTCGAGTTGATGGTACTCGGCGGGAAGATCAGATCAACGACCAAGTGCATGATTTTCGTCGTGCTGTTGGTGATTTGAAATCACGAGTTGGAAACGGACGCGATTTGAATCGGAGTGTGAATCAAGCTCAGCGTGTGCTGGCGTTAGCAGACCAGTTAGATCGATTTGGTGCACGCCGTTTCGATTCGCGCACGGCATCTGAATGGTCGCAGATACAGAGTGAACTGCGAAACATCAGCGATATATATGGCCTGAATTATCGTGGCCGTTATGGCAACGATGACTACAACAACAGAGGCCGCAACAGAAACAATCGCAACGACGATTGGTGGAGAAGAATCCCATTCCCTCGGTAACCTGCCCGCTTTAGCCCTGCCAGTAACCTTCTTTTCGAAAGCCTCGACTCGCTTCATCGAGTCGGGGCTTTTATCCTCATAATGTCCGATAAGCTTTATTAGTTTGTCGTTGGCTCCAAAGAAATGCTTTAGAATCGCTGGTTGTCTTCAGAGAACTGTTCGGCGATTATCCTTTTATCGCTTCGAACACTTCGCCTCGAACGGTTCAGGTTGCTAAAAAGCTTATGAGTGCAAAAGGCGGTGAGTCTTATTAACTACCGCCTTTTTTCTTTTTTGGAGACGATACTGATGGTTAGACACTACGGACTGGCGACAAGGAAAACATCCCACGCCCACCGGCCCAATCGAGAATCGTGTGTGTCCTTAACTTTGGCCCGATAACGGAACTGATTTCCAAACTGATCCATTCGTCTTGACTTCTTATAATCCAAGAAAATCTGGTTTAAGCCGAGCGACTCTAGCTTAAATAGTTCACTCGGTTCAGACAGTCCATTGTGATTGATATCCTGCCATAGCCTGAGTGACATAAAGACCGAATCGTCTTTGCTAATGACTCCGTCCCCATCGCCGCCATTGGCAGGTTTATCGTATTCCGCCAGAGCTGAGAAGCCATTCCGTTCCTGACCATTTGTTGGTAAAGGTTGCGGGGTGAAATTACCAAATAATTCTTGGCCATTATCAATAGTTCCATTGCCATTTCGATCCAACACTAGCCAGGCGTCGTCCGTATCTCTGTCAGTCCAAGAAAGATGCTCTTTAATCCCATCACTATTCAAATCGAACCAGACCCCATTTGAATTCGAAGTTAAAGCGAAACCATTACCAAGAACATCCACAAGGATAGGTGAAGGATCTGAGAAAAACGTGCATTGACAATGACCGGCCTCCCAATTCTTTCCAGCCGCTCGACAACGTTGTTCTGCTAACCAACCACATGGTCCCAAGCCTAGTTCGACATAATCATCTTGGCCATTACAATTTCGGTCTTCGTCTCCTTCGGTCTCAGGATCTAGTGGGGCCCCAGGGTAAACCTCTGGGTTAGAGTCATTACAGTCGGCATTGTCACAAAAGCCGTCCCCATCAATATCAAATGCAGAGTTTGAGTTATTGTCATCACAATCCTGAAATGAACAAACCGAGTCTTGATCATTGTCAATGCAATCTGATGGTGTGGGTGTAGGAGTAGGAGTCGGAGTAGGGGTGGAATCCGCCTGATGATTCAAAGCCCCTTCTCGTTCCCGAGTACAGTTTGGCCGCGTGGCGGTGTTGAAATTCTTATTTACTATAGCCACATCGCTTGGTTGAACCTGTTTTGTCGTCGACTGTCCAAATTTTTTCGCTTGACCCATTATGGTGATGCAGGCTTTATCATAATTGTCCGCCAGTCCGATTTGATGTCCCAACTCGTGCGCTATCAGGGCTGCTAATTCATCTTGTGAATAATTCAAGGCAAAATCCGCTAAAATAATGAACCTTTTTCCCGGAATTTGATTACCACGAGAATCGACGCGAGCGCCTGAACCAGCATCCGCATTAGTTGGCAAACTACCTGGAGGCGCCAACAGAATGATCACATCAGCGTTTGAGTTCGACACGACTTGGTTAAGTTTGAAATAGTAACCAGTGGTATTGGCTGATCCATCCTTCGCATCATTCCACCGCTTGAGCGCCCCAGTTGTGCAACTTTCGCAGCCTTCTACTGCATTCCAAACATTTGCATTGGTCACACCGGACGAAGCTAAGGAGTTATCGATCTTTACCGTTATCAAACGCCTCCCAGAACCATCAGGGGCTGCCCCACTGCCGGGCATTGGGGTTGTGTTCTTATTACATTCTGGACATTCACCAAAAATAGCAAATTGGCCCAGGAGAACTAGAATGAAGAGTATTGCGCATTTGATGAAGGGTGCAGGTGAGAAACGTTTTTTCATTGTTTTCCGTTTCATTCGAAATGGAAGCCTGAGCTTGTTGAAGTGCCTCGCATTTGCGATGTGAAGATCCCAGCCAGTGTCGTTTAGCAACGATTAACTTAGTTACAAGTGCAAGTTGCATAATCCCAGTCCCCACCATTGTTGATGCAGTGACTGATCAGTTGATTTGACGCACTACAAGGAGTCGGAGTCGGCGTGGGTGTTGGCGGCGAGGAAGTTAACGCCGACCTTAGTGCTGCAAGTGAGTTGGAGTATCGTTGAGAAACGTCTCGAGCGATTGAATCATCCACACTTGATACCGGAGTAAGAATACCACTCGAGCTAACCGAAAAAACGCCAGCAGGTCCTGCACTAACTACTCCAACCTTCTTCGATGGATCGACATCCAAAAACAACAAATAAGTTTGTGACAGATGGTATTCTGAAAAATCTGGATCATTGCTGTTGATGCTAATTCCATTTACTATCACGGTACCGCCCATCTTGGGGACAAGAAGCTCGTTTGGATTCAAGGGCAGTTGCGACGTAGGAGCGTCAGGAGATGCAGGACAGTTTGGGCAACTCGGATAAGGTTTCTGACTTAAGACCTCCGTTATTTCGAACTTGTACCAAGATCCAATTACTTGATATTCCGAATTCCAGGCACTGCTTTCTTGGTTTACAGCGTGCACAAGGATCACACTCAAATGTGAAAATGCCTCATCGATATCAGTAGGAATTGTGTATCTCCACTCCATAGTTGGGATGCTAATCTCCTGCAAATTGTTTGACGCAGCATCTTGCGCGAGCCATTCAAGCGAGCCTTCAACCGCAGGCTGCTGAAACGCCGAAACACGCAGACGTCGATCAGTCAAGGCAAATCCAATTACGCCAACTAATAGGACAAAAACGGCGATGAGAGTTTTTCGGTATCTGGAAAGCATTGTTTTCCTTTCGCGGGGGTGAGACGAGGGCAACTCAATACGATTTTATTTCACGTGCAAGGAACGCTGCAATGCCGACAGCTTACCGCTCGTCGATTCGTGGTGTCAATCATTTAAGGCCGGTACGGATGAACACGGATGAAACGGATCAGAAAAGACACTATGCAGAAGGGGTATTCAGTAACGGGTTGCAGCACTTGCCACATTTGGCTACTGCCTCCTGTCTTTTCCTCTCCGTTTTATCTGTGGCTGATTACAGCGACAAGCTGAAGCATATCGGACATAATCGCCCTCGATGCCTGGTACTCTCTATGTTGTGGCAACGCCAATCGGTAACCTCGCAGACATTACTCAGCGGGCGATCCAGATTCTCAAGGATGTGGATCTGATTGCCTGTGAAGACACCAGACACACGCGAAAGCTGCTGCAGCACTTCGGCATCAAGACCAGGACGATCAGTTACCACGAGCACAATGAAAAACAGCGTACCGATGAATTGATCGACATGCTGA
The DNA here is from genome assembly GCA_036004125.1 of Pyrinomonadaceae bacterium. Classification (GTDB taxonomy): domain Bacteria; phylum Acidobacteriota; class Blastocatellia; order Pyrinomonadales; family Pyrinomonadaceae; genus PSRF01. The sequence continues at coordinate 21,434 of DASYRR010000305.1, forward strand.
AACAAGGAAGTAATGTGGCGGTTGTTTCAGACGCCGGCACTCCTTCAATTAGCGATCCCGGCTTTAGATTGGTTCGTGGCGCCATTGAACACGAGATCCCGATTGTTTCCGTACCCGGTCCAAGTGCCTTAATCACCGCTCTCGTCGCTGCAGGATTGCCGACTGACGAATTCTTCTTTGCCGGTTTCCTCCCAGCGCGCTCGACAGCTCGCCAGGCGCGACTACGTGAATTGTCACCGATTCCCGGCACTCTTATTTTTTACGAAGCGCCCCACCGGCTTTCGGCCACCCTAAAAGATGCCCGAGCAATTCTTGGTGAACGCGAAGCTGTCGTTGCTCGCGAACTAACAAAACTACATGAAGAAGTGCGACGTGGTCGGCTGAGCGAGCTTGGCAATCATTATTCAAGTCAGCAGGAAGTGCGAGGAGAGGTGGTGCTTCTCATTGATCGAACGGTGCTGTCGGAAGATAAATCTGACACCGAGCGGAGTGTGACCGAAATGGTTTCACGATTTGAAGGGGCGGGCCACGATCATCGTGCCGCGTTAAAAAAAGCGGCGCGCGAGCTGGGTATCTCACGCGCCGAGGCTTACCGTAAATTGATAGCTGAACGCGGCCGTTCCTAACTACTACCTGTCAATTGAGGCGGCAACGGTTTGTCGACCTTCACTCTTGTCGCCCGGTTCGCAACTTCCCACAACGTCATATAAACGGTGCGAGTAATCTTCTCCATCTTCTGGTAGTCGATCTTGTCCGCCGAGTCACCGGGTTGGTGGTAGTCCTGGTGGACTCCGTCAAAAAAGAAAATGATCGGTATTCCCTTCCGTGCATAGTTGAAATGATCGCTTCGGTAGAAGAAACGATTAGGATCGGCCGGGTCATCGTAACGAGTGTCGTAACCGATATTCAGATATGATTTGTTGACTGCTTGAACGAGCTCACCCAGTTCAGTGCTCATCATCGTCGATCCAATCAGGTAAACAGCATTCGGTCCTGTCAGGTCTTTATTTCGAGGATTCGTATCGCCTTCCGTTTTGCTGCGACCAATCATGTCGATATTGAGTTGTGCCACGACGTGGTCGAGCGGAACAGTTGGATACTCGGTGAAATAACGCGAACCCCACAGTCCTTTTTCCTCGCCGCAGTGCCAAACAAAGAGAACCGAACGCTTGGGACGAGTCGGAGCTTTCGCGAGTGCTTCGGCCATACTCAGAATCGCCGTCGTGCCCGAGCCGTCATCATCAGCACCATTGCAAATCGGATCAGCGCCAGTGGGGGCACAAATACCTACATGGTCATAGTGTGCACCAACCGCAACGTATTCATCCTTCAAGACAGGATCGCTGCCTTCCCAGATCGCGACGACGTTTTGAGTTGGTACCGTTTCCGACTTCGACGTCAGGCTAATGCTAATTGTCTTATTACCAGCGAGTGCAAACGGCGGCGGTAAGCCCGGACCGTAAGAAGCGTTGAAGATTGCATTTGCGGTTGACTTCTCGCCGGCCAGGATCGAATTGGCAATCTCCGGGGAAACTATAATTGACGGCACGGGTGCACTGGTTGGTGTTTGGAATTTTGCCACGACGGTCGTGCCACGCTCCATAATGCGCTGACGGTTGCGTTCCCAGTTTGACAGGTATTGAAAGTCGGGAACGTAAATCAGACCAACTGCCCCAACCTTTCGAGCGTAATCACTCGCGTTCATGTAGTCTTCGCCTTGTTTTCCGAAGTCGCTGCGCGTGACTCCTCGAGGCGGAAAGTTTGGTGTCCCGAAGACGACCGCGATCTTGCCGCTGCCATCGATGTCTTTGAATGCATCAATCTGCTTCGACTTCACAAACCATCCACTGCCGGCGAAGACAAGTTGTCCTTTAATGTTGCCCGAGCCACCAGCGGGAAGATAGTCCGTACCCGGGGTTAAGACTCTGCCATTCAGTTCAACTCTCGTCTGGGCCCCCTCGATGCGATCGCGTTTCAGGTCTATGCGTTGAAGGTAACTGCCGTTGTCACCGCCAGGTTTGAATCCCCAGCGAGCGAGGTTCATCGCGATGAATTTCGCAGTGGTATCAAGACCACGTGAGGGGGTGTCGCGACCTTCCATCTCATCCGACGCGATAAACGTCAGATAGTCTTTCATCTGCATTGCCGAGATAGTATCGACGCCGCGTTGGACGGTCGGCGCAACTGCTGCGGCTTTCTTTGACTTGTCGCTAGTTCGTTGGGCGTAGCCTGGGGCGATGTTAATGGCCAGCAGACTAGTCAATAGAAGTGCGGTTATGAGTCTTCGCATGAGTTCTCCATTTTTGTAATACGTACTTTGTACTTTGCAATGTCCGATATGCTTTAGCTTGTCGTGATCCTGGAAGACGCCGTTGTTGGATCACCACGACAAGACAGACGCATATCGGACATTGCAAAGTACAAAGAACAAAGCTCAACACTACGCGTGTTGCACAGCCTGCACCAACCGCGTCAGCGTGTCTTTTGCGTCACCGTACAGCATGCCGGTGACAGATTTAAAAAACAAAGGGTTCTCGAGGCCGGAGAATCCTTTCCCCTGCCCACGTTTCAAAACTACTACCGACTTTGATTTGTCGACATCAAGTATCGGCATGCCGGCAATTGGACTACTGGGGTTCTCGCGCGCATCAGGATTGACCACGTCGTTTGCTCCGACGACGACTGAGACGTCCGTCGTTGGAAACTCCGGATTGATTTGTTCCAATTCGTAGAGCGCGGAGTAGGGGACATTCGCTTCGGCGAGTAGAACGTTCATGTGCCCCGGCATGCGTCCAGCTACCGGATGAATACCATATTTGACCGTGACGCCACGCTTTTCGAGAACATCTGCCAACTCGCGCACTGCGTGTTGTGCCTGTGCCGTAGCCAGACCATAGCCCGGAACGAATACGACTTTGTTGGCATAGGCGAGCTGGGTGGCGACGTCTTCGAGACTGACTTCGCGCATCGTTCCCTGTTGATCGCCGCTGCCGATGGCAGCCGTTGTGGCGCTGCCGAACGCGCCAAATAGGACGTTCGTCATCGACCGGTTCATCGCCCGACACATGAGAATCGAGAGAATGAATCCGGAGAAGCCATCGAGTGTGCCGGCAATGATTAGGACTTTATTGTTGAGAACAAATCCGGTAGCAGCCGAAGCCAGACCCGCGTAGGAATTCAACAACGACATTACGACCGGCATGTCAGCTGAACCGATCGGCATAACAAGCAACAGACCAAAGATGAAGGCGAGACCGACCATAGTAAAGAACAAAGGCAGCGAGCCGGGAACAACGATCAGATAGATGAAGATGCCGATCGTAACTGTGAGCAAGGCCATGTTGAAGATGTTCTGGCCTTTGTATGTCATCGGTGTACCACGGACCATGCCCTGTAGTTTTGCGAAGGCCAGTAAGCTGCCAGTGGTGGTGAGGGCACCAAGCATCACCTCAAAACCGAGCGCGCCCATGGTGATCCGCTCCAGGTGTCCACCGCTGACATAGACCTTATAGAATTCAGAGATTCCGACTAGTGCCGCAGCGAAAGCACCGAACGCGTGTGATAACGCAGTTCGTTGTGGCATCGCCGTCATCGGCACCCAAACGCCCATGGCGAGACCTACAACGGAACCTATCACTAACCCGGTGATGATCCAGGTGTAGGTGATGATCTCGTGGTGCATGAGCGTGCCGACAATGGCCATCAACATGCCAAACTCGGCGAGGTGCATGCCCCGCTTGGCAGTTTCGGGGTGGCTCAAACCCTTCAATCCAAGGATGAAGAGGATTGAAGCGAGGAGGTAGCTTAATTCGATGAAGTATGTTTGCACGTGCAGTCAGAGAGCATTAGGCCCGCCTCATTTCTTTTCAGTCTTCCGCTTGAACATCCGAAGCATTCTGTCAGTAATCACAAATCCGCCGACCACGTTCGTCGTGGAGCAAACAACAGCGACAAAACCAAGAATGGTGCTGGCAGTGTTGTAGTGTGCGCCGGCCGTGACGATTGATCCGACCAGTGAAATACCAGAAATGGCATTTGTGGCTGACATTAACGGAGTGTGCAACAGCGGAGGAACTCGGGAAATGACCTGGTAGCCAAGAAACGCCGCCAGCGCGAAAACATAAAATGCGGAGATAAGATTTTCTGCTGGCATCTATTTTGCTCCGTCAAGTCGTCTTTTCAATTCCTCAAACAAATATTCGTGTTCAGTTACGACACCGATCTTCTCAAGAGGTCTCCAGTAAACTGCCGGAGACAAGCGGGAAATGCTGGCTTTGGCGAGGCCACAAGCTTGTTGTCACTCATCAGTCACCTCATTTGTTAGTCGAGAAGTGCCGCGACCCGCTTGTTCACAATCTGTCCTTGATGGGTTACACACGACGGACCGACAACATCGTCGTTCATATCAATCTGTAGTTCTCCGTCCTTGATAAGTGGCGATAGGAACGCGGTAATGTTACGCGAGTAGAGTTGACTTGCGTGTACGGGCACACTCGCAGCGAGATTTGTCGGACCAAGGACGGTCACACCATTGCGTTCGACAATCTCGTCCGCTTTTGTAAGTGCGCAGTTGCCACCAGTCGCCCCCGCAAGGTCAATGACCAGTGAACCGCGCTTCATTCCATTGACTGCTTCCTCGGTGATTAGTAAAGGAGCGCGTCGACCTGGAACCTGGGCAGTGGTGATGATGATGTCGGCGGTCTTAGCATGTTCGGCGATTAATGCGCGGCCCCGGTTCATAGCTTCATCCGACAACTCGACTGCGTAACCACCAGCGTCTTCGGTCTTGATGCCGCCGAGATCAACTTCGAGGAAAGTCGCGCCGAGTGATTTAACTTGTTCGCCCGCTGCGGCCCGCACGTCGTAGCCTTCAACGACTGCACCAAGCCTCCGCGCCGTGGCGATTGCTTGAAGTCCGGCGACGCCAGCGCCCAGGACGAGAACGCGCGCCGGCGGAACGGTGCCCGCTGCCGTCATCAGCAATGGAAACATTCTTGGAATTCGTTCGGCGCCGATGATTACCGCCTTATACCCCGCAACGGTGGCCATCGAAGAAAGAGCATCCATCGATTGGGCGCGCGTGATTCTTGGAATAAGTTCAACTGAAAAAGTAGTGAGACCGCAATTCACCGCCGGTTGGAGAGCTGCAGGCTCATCGAGTGGCCGCAAAAATCCTATTACGACGGCACCGCTCTTCATTCGTTCAAAGTCTATTGCGTCGGGTCTGTTGACTACCGGTAAAACATCCGCAGACTCGAGCAATGCATTTCTATCGGCCACTACTTCGGCGCCGGCTTCGCGGAAGTCTTCATCAGTCCGCGCAGCACCGAGGCCAGCTCCGCCTTCAATTTGTACCGACGCTTTCAGTGCGACAAGTTTCTTCACCGACTCCGGCATTAATGCGACGCGTGCTTCGCCAGGTTGTGTCTCACGCAACACAACTATGTTCATCGCACGCTCCACGGACTTGTTCGTTTAAGGTATTCAAAAGACAAAAGGTGTTTTGAGACTTTCGCGTGGTTTGGGAGACACCAACGAGGACTTGGCATAAGTGATTAATTATTCATAACGCTTAATGGGAATGATGGCTATCGGTCGAGCGGTTGCAGTATACCGCAGCTTGAAAGCCTCCGTTAAGAGAAGTCCCGAACCAACACGAACCAAAACTCGACCACTGCCGTGGGTGGGATTTGGACTTTTTGTCCAAAGCCGTTCACCCCGAAGAAATGAAATCATAAACAGGCGAACTTATTAACTAACTCACGGACAGATAGGCTAGAATTTCGCACGTTTTCCAATGACGAACGAAGAACTGAAACACATTCAAGCGATCTGCCGTGATTGGTTGATGCAGCCGGGAACCTCAATTGAAAGCCGGCTGACGATCTTGCCAGGTGGACCCTTACTGCATACGGTTGAGATTGAACTCAAATCAATCATGACTCCAGACAACACAACGATCACTTCGGCGGTGGATGTGACTACAGGTGCGAATTACGCGGGAGTGGTCAAGCAACCTGGAAAGTCTAATGTGTTTCTCGAAATGCCTTTTGAGAAGATTCCTAAGCCGCTGAGTGAGAGATTGTTACCCCCGGGAAATCCTCCACCGCCTGAGTGGCATTTCGAACAGTTTCGAGGAGACCGAGAACCCGATCCAGATCCCGTCAACGATGAGTTTCCGTTAATTAGTGTCTCTGATCGCGTGTTCGTGCGTGATGGCTGGGACCTTGAAGAAAGAGGTTATGGAATAGTCAAAGACATTCTAACCACGACATATCCTTACCCGACTTATCTCGTGGAGATAGATGGAAAGATTTCACGCGAAACTCGCTATGATCTGATACTTCTGGACAGGGGAAGCGATCACAAGCCTTAATGGTTCGTATACTATCCGCTGAACACTTCAACTTGCGAACGATTCTTTGCGCTCCTATAATCCTTTCCCTGCCACGGCGCATTGGTGTAGTTGGTTAACACGCTGCCCTCTCAAGGCAGAGATCACGGGTTCGAGTCCCGTATGCGCTACCAATATCATTTCATGCCCAGATTTATTCCTGGTTTACAACTAAGCAGGCTCTTCTATCAAAAAGAAGTCAAACCAATTCTACACAAGCAGTTTCCGAATCTCCGCTACTCTGCAGCTGTAATTGGGTGGGGCTCGGAGGTCCTCGGGTTTGATACTCCGGTATCTCGGGATCATCATTGGGGACCCCGGGTTTTATTGTTCTTGAGTGAACGAGATCATCCGCTATTCAAAGACAAAATCAGCAAAGCTTTCGCCAATCACCTGCCTTACGAGTTCATGGGTTACTCGACAAACTACAGTAAACCCGAACCGAACGGAGTTAGACATCCGGTCAAGATCAGCCGTGGCCCGGTGAACCACATGATCAATATCTACACCGTTCGATCGTTCTTCAAGGCTCGTCTGGGGATTGATCCAAAGCAACAAATCACACCTGCTGATTGGTTAACTCTTCCGCAACAGCGACTGCTCGAACTCACTAGCGGCGAGGTTTACCACGACGGACTAGGTGAATTAGAAAAGGTACGAACCAAGCTCACGTACTATCCCAAAGACGTTTGGCTATACATGCTCGCCGCTCAATGGACGAGGATTTCCCAGGAAGAAGCGTTCGTAGGACGTGCTGGTCACGTTGGAGATGAATTGGGATCGCAGGTCGTAGCGGCGCGGTTGGTTCGAGAGATCATCAAGCTCAGCTTCTTGCTGGAACGAAAATATGCTCCGTATAACAAATGGTTAGGGTCAAGTTTTAGCAAGTTGAAGATCGCCAAAGATCTGACCCCACTATTAAGACAAGTTCTGCTCGCAAAAACGTGGAAGACTAGAGAGAAGTGGCTGGCAAAAGCCTACACACTGGTCGCTGAGCAACATAATGCATTGCGGATCTCTAAATCGTTATCGACGAGAACCTCTAGCTATTATGGACGACCATATTTAGTGATCTTTGCCGATCGTTTTGCCCGGGCCACAAAGCAGGCCATTAAGGATCCCGTGGTAAAAAGTATTAAAACTGACGTCGGAGCAATCGATCAGTTCACGGACAGTACCAATGTTGTTGAGGACTTCGCTTTAGGTAAGAAGCTGCGCGCGGTTTACTGATAACACCTCGTTGCAGGCGCAACCGAGCCGCAACCTCGTTTGGATAGAGTCAGCACCACCTCGCAGTAGAGACGGTGTCAAAAACTCTCGTGGATCGCGCTGTTCCTTAACAAAACTGACGATCCACGAAATTACACGAAATCACACCAACCAAAATCTAACGGTAATCTGAGTTTTGACACGGCGAGGTGGTACTACTGTGTTCCAAGCACCCTTAAGGAATCCAAAGGAAAGAACCGAACTACTCCCGGCTCCCGACTTTCTCCAGATTGTGCCTCGTCTCCTCTGTAATGGTAATTCTTGTTCTTCTCGGGAGGAATTCAATCCTGCATTCTACCTGTCGATACGAACCGCCACTTCCTTGGATTGCGACACCTAGCGCTGTAGTTATCTTGCCGAACTTTGGGCATTTTGCCCGGCTCGGCTGGACCAAACGAGAGCACGGAGGTTTTTATCGAACTTCCCGGAAATCCTGAGGCGCAGGAATCTTCGTTCACTGTTGCGAAATCCTCAATGACTTGGAGCTTCCCACGCTGAAACGTCATTAATGTTGCCATCTCAGTCAGTGTGCCCTGGGCCATGTCTCCACTCGCCATCAACAATTCATCGATTCCATCGCCGTTCAGGTCGGTCTTTCGAACTATACTGCTATTGAAATCCACGTCTAGATCAGCAACCAGATTTTGCCCCGCAAAGATTGCAATACGTTTGGTGCCAAAGTTATCAGCGTGAGAGGCGTTGCACTCGCTAACCGAGATAACGTAGGCGGTCTCAGTCTGTCCTGTTGCAGTAAAACTTCCTGTAGTGGCATCGACAATTGACGGCACTATTTGACCGGCTACCCGCGCCGCTTTCAGGTAGTCGTCATTCCCGTTACCGGCAAAATCACGATTGCACTTGTTTTCGTCAGTTAGGTACTTCTTAAAAACCTTCGACAGCACGAGTTTTTCAGTAGCCCTCGAGATCTTCGGGGACGTAACGGGTCTGTTGGCGCGAAAGTCGAATAGAATCTGTTTTGGAGCCGACGCTTGCTGAGCAGTCGCGATGCTCATCGTGAGAGTCAGCAGTGAAAGAGCAAGAAGAATTCTCATGGGGAAGGGAGTCCTTTCGATCTTTTGCGACGTTGATAATACAGTAGCTGGCAAGATCGAAGGGGAGTTCCAGGCGCCCATTTGGTGCTGACCTTCGGTTCCCAAATACAAAAGGCGATCGTCCCTCACGACGACCGCCTGTGCGTCCCCCCGGTGTTTAGGCTACAACGTTACCGCTGCCAAATTTGTTATCGAGCGGGAGCTGGGTGTTTCGCAAGACGTCTCGCGCCCTGAGCCGTCAAGTCCGCAGCCCAGCAGCCGCCCGTCTGGGCATCCTTGGATGTCGAAACTTCAATACATCTCTCAGGTAAAGGTGCCCAACGTTGAGAAGGGTAACGGGTAGTGGTTGAGAAAAACTTGAACCGTAGTTTTGCTGGGGAATTTTGCGTTTTCTTGTTGCTTGGGAAAAACTTGAGGCGGAGAGCAAGGACTCTTACTGTCAGCGACGTGCCACAGTAAGGGTCCCTTATGCGATGGCCTTTCCACTTTGCTTCGTCGTCCACTAAACTCCATCCACGTTTCCCATTCCGATTAAGAGGACAACATGAAAGCCCTACTTTCAGACGAGGCGCTGCGCGATCTAAATGAGGGATTGCAAGCTGCCAATGAAGATTTTGGTCAAAACTATCCAGGCGAAACTGGGCGGCGGCAACCAGTCCATACAGTCTATGGCGGTGCGCATCTGTTCAGGTCTGACTCGGCTAAACGATTAGGCTACCTCGCGCAACGTTCGCTTGATCAATTTGCTCCGGACTTCATCTCTTTTGCCCGTGCCCTGGAACTTCCGGGTGCTGAGCAGCTGCCGGAAACAATTGCGGACGCAGATGACCTTGTCTTCCGGCTAGAGAACGAGGCTGATCATCTGCGCGGCTCCAACAAACCGGCATCGTTGGCGCACACAATTTATGGGCGCGTCACTGAGAAAATCCGGCGTGAACCAGTGGAGGATTTTCGGATTGACTTTGAAGACGGTTATGGCAACCGTCCTGACCCCGAGGAAGACGGACACGCCGAAGCGGCCGCTGTCGAGGTTGCCGAGGGCCAGGCAAGCGAAACGCTCCCACCATTCATTGGTATTCGCGTCAAGCCATTCAATGAAGAGCTACGGGCCCGGAGCTTTCGCACACTCGACATTTTTGTGTCCACCCTTGCGGAAAAAACCGGCGGTAAGCTTCCCGGTAACTTCGTTGTCACATTACCCAAGATCACAATTCCGGAACAGGTAGCTACACTCGCCGCCTTGCTTCGTCGTTTAGAAAACTCCAACCGGTTGGCCGACGGTAGTTTAAAGTTCGAGATGATGATCGAAACCACTCAATCCATCATCAATCATCGCGGAGAGATCAATCTTCCACGTCTGTTGGCAGCAGCGGAAGGGCGCTGTATTGCAGCTCATTTCGGAACTTACGATTACACTGCCGGCTGCAATATCACAGCGGCGCACCAGCACATGATGCATCCCGCGTGCGACTTTGCGAAAAATATGATGCAGGTTTCGTTTGCGGGGACAGGCATTTGGCTCTCTGACGGCGCCACTAACATTATGCCTGTCGCACCGCATCGCTTTGTTGAAGGCGGTCCACAATTAACCGCGGAAAAGATTGAGAAAAACCGGCAAGTTGTCCACCGGGCATGGAAGCTTCATTACGACCACATACAGCACTCGCTCATTACAGGCTTCTACCAGGGTTGGGACTTGCATCCGGCGCAGTTGCCGACACGGTACGCTGCGGTGTATTCGTTTTTCCTTCAGAGTTTGGAAGCCGCGTCGGAGCGTTTGAGAAACTTTGTTGAGAAAGCAGCAAAGGCTACGTTGGTAGGTGATGTCTTCGACGATGCGGCAACGGGGCAAGGTCTGCTGAACTACTTTCTGCGGGCAATCAACTGCGGTGCGATAACAGAAGAAGAAGCCTTGGAATTATCTGGACTCACGTTGCAGGAGCTGCGTTCGGCATCGTTCGTGAAGATTCTGAAAAACCGGCAGAATTTGTGATCAAAAAGAATTCAGCCGCAGATGAACGCGGATAAACGCCGATTCAGAAATTAGAAAGTGATGACGATTCTCTTGAACGAACTGCTCATCTTTTTCAGATCCGTATTATCTGCGTAAATCTGCGGCTGAAATCTAAATCCGTACTGAGGCCTAACTATGATCAGACTGCGACGATCGCTTTCGATTCTTTTTATCCTGATACTGACCGTAACTCCGCTGGTAAGCCAGAAGAAACAGTCACAGTCAGGCGATCCGGAACTTGCGAAAAAGATCGCCCGGTTTGCCCCGACTGTCTTGACTGCTAATACAGCTCGCCTGACTACCAAAGACAAACTCGCGCTCAAGAAGATAATTGACGCGGCCAAGTTGCTCGATCCTTTGTTTCTGCGTCAGGTGTGGAGTGGTAACGATGCACTCGAGAAGAAACTCATGGCCGATAAAACTCCGGTTGGTCGCCAACGTCTTCATTACTTCTACATTAACGATGGGCCATGGTCGCGGCTCGACAATAATGAGCCGTTCATCGAAGGAGTGCCGAAAGAGAAACCACCGCAAGCTGCTGCTTATCCTGACGACATTGCCCGGGAGGAATTCAATGCCTGGGTTGCCGGACTTTCCGAATCAGAGAAACAGAAAGCAACTGGATTTTTCTACCTCATTCGTCGAGGCAGCGACCGCAAGTTGATGACAGTACCGTACAGTCAGGCTTACCGTGAGTATCTCGAACCGGCAGCAAAACTACTTCATGAAGCTGCGGCGCTAACCACGAACGCTTCACTCAAGAACTTTCTTAACAAACGAGCCGACGCCTTTGGTACCGATGACTATTACGAAAGCGACGTCGCGTGGATGGATCTTGACGCTCCCATCGACGTAACGATCGGTCCGTACGAAACCTACGAAGATGAGCTGTTCAGCTACAAGGCATCGTTTGAAGCTTACGTAACCCTGCGTGACGACGCGGAATCTGCGAAACTGTCAAAGTTCAGCCGCTACCTCCAGGAGTTGGAAAACAACCTGCCGATGGATCCCGCCTTTCGTAATCCAAAGCTTGGTGCGGCGTCGCCGATTCGGGTGGTGAATGAGGTTTATAGTTCGGGTGAAGGCAACAATGGGGTTCAGACTGCTGCGTTTAATCTGCCCAACGATGAGCGAGTCGTTAAGGAAAAGGGATCGAAGCGCGTCATGCTTAAGAATGTGCAAGACGCGAAGTTCAATAAGACTCTGATTCCGATCTCCAGAGTAGTTCTGGAGCCTGCCGAACGGGCCTCACTATCTTTCGAATCCTTCTTCACACATATTCTTTGTCATGAGCTGATGCATGGATTAGGACCACACAACATTACAGCGGGAGGTCAACAGACAACTGTGCGAAAACAGTTGAAAGAGCTGTACTCCGCGATCGAAGAAGCGAAAGCAGACATGACTGGACTATGGGCCCTGCAATACATGATCGACCACAACATCATCGACGCGCGGATGGAGAGGACCCTCTACATCACTTACCTCGCCAGTATGTTTCGCTCGGTTAGATTTGGCATCACCGAGGCGCACGGGAAGGGCGTGGCCATGCAGTTTAATTACCTCACGGACGAAGGCGCGATCAAATACAACGACAAGTCAGGAACGTTTAGCGTTGATCATGCGAAGATCAAAGCAGGGGTGACAAAGCTAACGCACGATTTGTTGACGCTCGAAGCTGAAGGCTCTTACGAAAAAGCGAAGGCGATCTTGGACAAGTTTGCTGTGATCAGACCACCGATGCAGCAAGCACTGGATAAATTGAAGAATGTGCCGGTGGATATAGAGCCAGTGTTTCCGTTGGCGAAATGAGATGTCCGACGAACTTTAGGACGGTCTGATTAAGTGTCACTGGGTACGTTATCCTTCGGGCGCCTCCTTGGAGTGCGGGGACTTGTCACCGCTTTGGTACTGCGAATCTCACCATTAAAGCGACCTGTACCAAAGCG
>DASYRR010000306.1:0-12139 GCA_036004125.1 Pyrinomonadaceae bacterium
CGCTTTGGTACAGAGCGTTGTAAATGCTGAGATTCGCTGTACCAAAGCGGTGACAAGTCCCCGCACTCCAAGGAACGGCCAGATCAACAACGATTACTGCAATTGAATTTGTGAACAACATCGGCAAGATTAGGAGTCAACCCCGAACGCGCTTCTCACTGGCGTCGCGCTTACTGTGTGTGTTTGTGTTTGCTGCTTCTGCTTTCTCAGTCTCCGCGCAATCCGCTGGTTGGACTCGGCAACGCACCGGCACAATGGCGTGGCTGCACTCGGTCTTTTTTCTGGATCAAAACCGTGGCTGGGCAATCGGTAGTAAAGGAACTCTGCTCGCCACAGTCGATGGCGGCAAAACCTGGCAACCTAAGTCATCTTCAAGCACTGATGTCTTACGCGACATTTTCTTTGTCGACGACAACAATGGCTGGCTCGTTTGTGAAGTGAATGTCTACGAACTCAAGACAAAGGATCAACCGAGAGCTTACCTGATGCACACAACCGACGGTGGCGAACATTGGGAACGTGTGAACATCAAAGGTGTCGACGTCGATGCTCGCTTGGTTCGAGCTGTATTCAGCCGTGGGGGGCGTGGCTGGGCCTTTGGTGAGCAGGGTGCAATCTTCACAACGCGTGATTCAGGGACAAACTGGACTCGTTTGCAGTCGCCAACTCGTCATCTACTTCTCGGCGGCATCTTCATCGACGAAGATCGAGGTTGGTTAGTTGGAGCCGGGGCCACCATTATCCAAACGTCTGACGGCGGTGATACCTGGTACCAATCACGTCTGCCGCAAACCAGTCAAACACCGGTTCGATTCGCTGCGGCGTCATTTGTAGACAATCGTCTTGGCTGGGCAGTTGGTAGCGAGGGCGCGATTTTTCGAACCGTCAATGGTGGTCGAACGTGGCAACGACAAGTCTCAGGTGTCGAAGCCGACCTCTACGATGTGAAATTTCTCGATGCGTTGGAAGGATGGGCAGTCGGTGCTGAAGGCACGATCATATATACGAATGACGGCGGTCTTCACTGGAAAACCGAACGAAGCGGCACCGAGCATCCGCTCGAACGAATCTTCTTCGCTGATAGAACACACGGCTGGGCAGTTGGTTTTGGAGGTACGGTGGTCACCTACGTTCGAGCACAGGCACCGCCGGTGAGTAGGTAAGCATTCTCTTTACCGCGAAGCGGTTGCGTCCCAGAGCCCAGGGTTGCCGCCTCGGCTACCCTGGGTTGTCAGATTTTGAATGATCCAACCGCAACGCGGTTGCGCCCACCGTCGCAACCCGTTCCGGGTTGATAAATCACTTACTAAACCCCAGGGTTGAAGCAACCCTGGGCTTCGAGACGTAACCGCTTCGCGGTAGAAATCGTTCGAATTTGATTATGAGAATCCCATTTCCAATTGATTCCGAGGTTTTCCTCATGAAGACAAAATTTTCCCTGCTGGTCCTTTTGTTGGTCGCTACTACTTGTTTTGCGCAACTGTTTGCGCAAACGAGAAAGACTACGAAGCGCGCTCCAACGGCCCCGAAATCTGCCGAGGCAAACAAGACGCGCTCACGACGTACGGGTCAACCAAGCGAGACACAAACAGCAACCCAACCTCAACCCAGCGTGCCAAAACCTGAGAGTACTCCCGTTCCAACTACCACGGCAGAAACTGAAAAGCCCGCGACTCCGGCCAAGGAGCCTGTTGTCGAAACCGTCCCGGAAGCTAAGCCGGCAGAAAAACCCGAACCAACCGCGACAGCGGTGCCTCAAGATCCTTTTGCAGTCTTACGTGACCAGATTGACGCAGCTGCCAGCGGTCCTGAACGTATCCAGCTGCGACTCAAGCTTGTTGAAGAGTTCGTTAGTGCAGGTAAGAGGACGGAAGCATTGTCAGAGTTACACGCGATCGTCAACACTGATGTCTTTGATCCACAGGGTTTCTACAACACCGGCAATTCATTTGCGCGATTAGGAGAAACCGACGCCGCGGTTGGCGCTTACCGCAAAGCCATCGAACAGCGCAAAGGCAGATACTCGCGTGCTTTCAATAATCTCGGCGTTGTATTGCTACGTGTCGGTCGTTGGGACGAGGCCTACGATGCGCTGTTGTCAGCCCTTAAGTTGGAGGCTTTTCGTTACCCTGAAGCGAGCTACAACCTTGGGCGGCTTTATGCCGCGCGAGGGCAAAGTGATTTAGCAGTACGAGAGTGGCGTCGCGTGTTGGCACAGAATCCGGATCACACGGCAGCAGCAAACGCGCTGGCTCGCGTAGGAACGGAAGGAAGAGTTGTGGTCGAGACTGTCCGCGCACCATCTCCAAGATCAAACACGGAAAGGTCATCCAAACCTTCAGGTGGCGAGACCGTTAAAGCCGCAGTGGCGGAAAAGCCGGTTTCAACCAAAACTTCAAAATCGGTTGCTCCAGCTTCGCGATCACTTGTGCTTGATCCGGCGAGTTTCGGTTTCCTACAGCGAGCTCGTGACTTCAGTGAAAAGGGAAAGACTGTCGAGGCTGTCGATAGCTATAAGCGATTGCTCAACCGGCAAAGCGGTTACTTTCCGCCGGCTAATCTCGAGGTAAGTTTTGCCCTAATGAACCTGAAACGTTATGACGAGGCTCAGGGTAATCTGCAGATTGTTGTCGACCGTGATGGCGCTCGTTATCCCATTAGTTACTTTCATCTGGCTCGGCTTTTTGAATTGAAGGGCGATCTCAAACAGGCTGAAACGTTGTTCTCTCAGGCTGTTGCGGCATTCGGCTCACAAAATGCTCAGTTTCTTTTGGACGTGAGTCGAGTACGGGAAAAACAAGGAAACTTCAAGGGGGCGCTTGAAGCAATGGAAAGCTACCTTTCGCTCATGCAACAACACGGTGAACAACCTTCCTGGTCTGGAGAACGGCTGACTTCGCTGCGACAGAAAGTAGGCGGCGCGCCAAAGCCGGAGTAATGTCCGATAAACTTCAGTTTGTCGGTACGTACACTTCACGAATGATCGGGCCTTACTCGAAACGCTCGACAAACTGAAGTTTATCGGACGTTGACACCATCCCACCTCAGTAGTAAAAGTACCGCGCTAATTCCACAGTTCATTTCTAAGGAGTCGAAAATGAGAAGACAGTTTCCCCTACTTACATGCCTGATTTTGTGCCTGGCGTCTTTGGCTCATGCCCAGCAAGCGACGCCGGCTGCATCGCCTTCGCCCGCTCCGAAACCAGCTATGACCAAGGCACAAAGTCAAAGGCTCATCATTTCCACCGAAAAGAAACTCTGGGAAGCGTGGAAGAACAAAGATCTAAAGCCGTTCAAAACGTACCTTTCCGCCGACAGCATTATGATTGGCGATGCGGGCGTTGCGAATAAGACAGAAGCATTGAAGGAACTTGAGACGATGACTTGTGAGGTGAAGTCATACGAGCTGAGCGACATCAAAGTCACCTTTCTCGACAGCGATGCAGCATTGATGACCTACAAAGCAACGCAAGATGCCACGTGCGGCGGACAAGCGGCACCACCCGCAGTGTGGGCGACAAGTGCATACGTCAAAAGAGGCGGAAGGTGGTTGGCTGCTTCGCATCAGGAGACGCCAGCCAAGCAATAGTGGAACGTCTTTGCTGAGTCTGAAACAGAATCATTTTTCATTGCTCATTTGACATTTCTCATTTGTCATTTGATGTGGATCGTTCGTTTGGGCTCCACGTTTTGGATCGCGGAGAAGTAAAAAGCCCACAGGAGCCTTGGCTGCTGTGGGCCTTTTGATCGAGTTTGCCAATTGCCTCACTCAGTCTTTTCCGTAAGCTTGGTTACCTTAATCGTATCGCCATCGATCGTGCCTTCAACAGTTACAGCCACACCAGCTTTGGTTGCCGTATCCTTCAGTAGAGCTTCAGCACTCTCATTCCCGGCCTTATCGAACTTATAGAGCTTCGCGTCGGCTGTATACACAGCGTACCCACTGGTCACGCAACTATTCATCAAAGCGCAAGACGTCGTGTGCTTCTTGACGCGCTCGCCAAAGGTAGCTTCTTTAGCATGCGCTCCGGCACAAGCGTTGTCGATGATGTAGCCCTCAAGCGTGACCGTCTTTGGTGTCTGAGCTTGAAGCACAAGAAGAAGCGAGAAAAGACCTGCAACCGCAAAGATTTTTAGCGTCATATTATTTTTCACTCCGTTTCTGCCAGGAACTCTGTAAAGCACAATTTATCATCATGCTTCGTCTGCATTTGGCTCCGATGATTTTCTTTCGGGTCGAAGGTGCGGAAACAGTATCACGTCGCGAATCGATTGTTTATTCGTCAGGAGCATTGTAAAGCGATCGATTCCAATTCCGATTCCCGCTGCTGGCGGCATACCGTACGAAAGAGCTCGAATGTAGTCTTCATCCATGAGCATTGCTTCTTCGTCACCGCGCTCACGGCGTTTCATCTGATCCCGGAAACGATCGTACTGCTCAGCTGGATCGTTTAGCTCCGAGAAACCGTTCGCGACTTCCATGCCCGCAATATATAGCTCGAATCGCTCGGCAACATTCGGATCACTCGGAGAGGCTTTCGAGAGTGGTGAGATCGGTTTTGGAAATTGCGTGATGAACGTTGGTTGAATAAGTCCATGCTCAACTTGTGCTTCGAAGTGTTCGAGAACATTTTCGACCGTGACCTCATCGTCCGCGACTGATCCCGTCAAACTGTCCTTCATGCTCACCCGCCGAAACGGATGAGCGAAGTCGATGTCAACCTCACCAAACTTCACATGAGTATGTCCGAGGGCTCTAAAGACTACTGCGCGAATGATTTCTTCGCAGAAGTCCATCATCTGGTTCACATCGGCATACGCCCAGTAAAACTCCAGCATCGTGAACTCCGGATTATGACGCGTGGAGACTCCTTCGTTGCGAAAGTTGCGATTGAGCTCATAAACTTTTTCAAACCCGCCGACCAGCAATCGCTTCAGATACAACTCCGGGGCGATGCGCGCGTATAGATCAATGTCGAGCGCATTGTGATGAGTCTTGAATGGGCGAGCCGCCGCGCCAGTTGCCAGTGGTGTCAACATTGGTGTCTCGACTTCGACGTAGCCGTGATCTTCCAGTATGCGTCGCAGTTCCTTAATGGCGCGTGCCCGCAGCTCAAATACTTCTCTAGGTGTCAAAGACTCG
Source organism: Pyrinomonadaceae bacterium (assembly GCA_036004125.1). Lineage (GTDB taxonomy): Bacteria > Acidobacteriota > Blastocatellia > Pyrinomonadales > Pyrinomonadaceae > PSRF01. Next base: position 5,144 of record DASYRR010000306.1, read on the forward strand.
TCCTGCTCGAGTTTCAAGCTGCCGGCAATAAGATCAGCATAACGTTGACGCTGTCTGATCTCGGGATCATGAATGCCGTGCATTTTGTCCGGCAGTGGCAACAATGCCTTCGCCAGGAACTGAAGCTTCTGTACGTGAAGGGAAAGCTCTCCTGTTTTTGTGACAAAAAGGTAGCCTTCGACGCCAATGAAATCTCCATGATCCAAGAGATGAAACAACTCCCAGCCATCGGCATCGCCACCGGCAGCATCATTGCGCAGACCGACAACGTCAGCTTTGCGAATATAGATTTGCAGTCGCGAAATTCCATCCGAAAGATGAACAAAAGCCGCTTTGCCCATCACTCGCGGCGGTGAAGCAATTCGTCCCGCCAGTCGGACCGCGAATTCGTTCAGCTGTTGATTGGCGAGTTCGATCTCTTCTGCTGCGGGTCGTCCATCAGGTTCGGCCTTTGGTTCAAACGCACGAAACTTTTCTACGATGCGGGTGATTGTGTCTTCGCGATCAGCTTCAACAACTTTACTTCGCTGAAACTTGTTTGGGTATACGTTTCCCACGAGTTGGCGCAACGCCTCGAGGTGCTGTCGGCGCGCAACTGTTTGATCGTTTTCTTCGATGAACGGAATAGACAAGCGGCTAAGTCTCCAAAGTAAAGGGCTGATTATAGGGAGGGAGACAAACATGCGCAACGAAGGTTTGGGACTAGAACCCAGGAGCAAAAGTGATTATCAGAATTAAGAATGACTGCCAGAATGAACAAGTAAGGAAGGGGCGCCTCCTTGGAGTGCGGGGACTTGTCACCGCTTTGGTAAAGGGCGTTGTAGATGCTGAGAATCGCTGTACCAAAGCGGTGACAAGTCCCCGCACTCCAAGGAGGCGCCTTTCCTAGGCTAAGACCATTGTCTCACTTTTCCGTTTCTCTTTGTCCTCGTGCTAAATTCTGACAAGCATGATCGACAAGATTCTGAGCCCGGAGCAGATGCTCAGAGAGCGCATACGTCTGCGCTCTGCCCACCGCCGACTTGTTTTTACTAACGGCGTTTTTGACCTCTTGCATGTCGGTCATGTGCGCTATCTCGCGCAAGCACGCGCGTTTGGTGATGCATTAGTGGTTGCCATCAACAGTGATCGCAGCGTTCGCCAACTAAAAGGTGAATCGCGCCCGGTGTTCAATGAAAATGAACGGGCAGAGATCCTGGCAGCACTCCGGGTAGTTGATTACGTCACGATTTTTGACGACGTGTCGCCGCGAAGTCTGATTACACAACTTTTGCCGGATGTGCTGGTAAAGGGAGGCGACTACCAACTCGACGAGATTCATGGACGCGACGAAGTCGAGGCTGCGGGTGGCAGAGTTATTTCGCTGCCATTTGTCGATGGTGCTTCGACAACGTCGATAATTGAAAAGATGAAGAAGTAAGGTCCGATATGCTTCAGCTTGTCGTGGCGTTAATTCGAGACTCTGGGGAAACCGGGCGCCTTTTTGTTTCACCACGACAAGCTGAAGCATATCGGACATTGGAAATACCTTGAGCAGTACTACCGAAAAACACAGCGCTTTAGACAGCACGCTCAAACGGATCACCGAGACCTCTGAGTATCAGCAGCTGCGCGAAGAACTGCTGAACAATGCGCCTCTCATATCCATAAGCGGTTTGGTCGCCGGGTCCGCGCGCGCACTTGCGATGGCGGCTTTGCAACGCGAGACGGGTAAGACGTTCGCGATCGTGACCCAATCAACTCGCGATCTGGAGCCGTGGGAAACTGACTTGCGCTTCTGGTACTGCGCACTCGCCGGAAAAGATGGCTGTGATACAGAGGTCCTGGTTATCCCCGCATCAGAAGGCGATCCTTACGCAGGAGTATCACCACACGCGCAGACTCTCGAGAAGCGTGCCTTTGCGCTCTGGCAGATTCAACAACAACGCCCCGATTTTGTCCTGTTGACGGCGCGCGCTCTCGCACGCAAGAGTGTTACCCCCGCTGAAATTGAGAAAGCCGGAGCGATTCTTCGTCTTGATGAAGAGCGTGATCCGGAAGTCTTAGTCGATCAGCTCATTGCTACCGGCTATGTGCGCGAGGATCCAGTAACCGGCATTGGTGAGTTTTCGAGTCGCGGCGGAATTCTCGACATTTGGCCTCCTGGTAACAACTCGCCCGTCCGGCTTGAGTTCTTCGGTGACACTATCGACTCCCTGCGAGAATTCGATCCGGAAACTCAACTCTCCACCGCCCAGTTACGCCGGATCGAAATTCCGCCCATGCACGAGCTGGCCGTCACGCCAGTTGATTTTCAGTTGTGGGCTGAGGCCGCGCGGGAACGCTGGAGTGACGATCGCTACGCACGCTCCTTACGAGATCGAACAGCGTTCGCCGACGAGGGCGACGCGTTTGCTGGTTGGGAGTGGCTGATGCCAATCGTCAGGAATTCTAACTCGAATATCTTTGAGCATTTGGGAGAGACGGTATTTGTGGTAGACGAACCCAGCGCCATTGAGGGTTATCTAGGTGAGGTTTATGAAAACCTGTCACTGCGATATCGCGAGATTGATCAGGCGGACGACATCGCGCTTACGCCAGAGGAACTCTATCTGCCGATTGAGGAATTGCGAAACCTGATTCAAATGCGGCAACGGCTTGAACTGCGCACATTGGGTCGAGCCGCTGCGGAACTCGATCAGGATCTCGCACTCGAGGCTGAGGCGCCTAAAGTTCAAATTGGACGCAGTCGGGGCCCACGCCAACCAACATTCCTGTTTCCAGTGGCCGAACGAGCGCTGGAAGTTGAATGGCAGGCTCAGTCGACGATGCGTTATCACGGACGGGTTGCAGATTTGGCGCAGAGTGTCGCTCGCGCTGGGGAAAACGGGGCTACGACGTTGTTTGTACTTCCGAGTTTGGGAGTAGCTGAGCGAATCACTGAGATTCTTGGAGAGTACCAAGTCGATTCTCGTTTGTCGTTGATCGCTGAGGGAACCGATTCGAACATCACAGTTCCCGCTGTTGTAACTGTCGGCCGCTTGAGTGGCGGATTTGCTCTACCTAAATCTCGTCTGATTGTGCACGTCGAATCCGATGTGTTTGATGAAACTACAGACACTTTCGAGAGACAGGGACCTGACGGCAGAAGACAGAAGACAGAGGGAAGAAAGAGGCGATCAAAGGCGGCGGCGTTTCTTTCAGACTTCAGAGATCTACGTCCGGGCGACTATGTGGTGCACATTGATCACGGAATAGCCAGATTTGGTGGTTTGCAGACGCTGGATCTCGGACCTCGCACAGGCGAGTTCATGTTGCTCTTCTATGCAGACGAGGCAAAGCTTTACGTTCCTGTTGAACGACTCGATCTGGTCCAGCGCTATTCCAGTGCGGAAGGTCATCAACCGCAACTCGACAGGCTAGGCGGCCTTGGCTGGCAGAAAACAAAAGCAAAGGCCAAGCGCGCCATGCGCGACATGGCTGATGAACTTCTCCGACTCTATGCCGAACGCAAGCTTGTTGGTGGTTACCCTTTTGCGGCGGACACTCCCTGGCAACAGGAATTCGAAGACGGTTTTCCCTATGTGTTGACTCCCGATCAGGAAACAGCGATTGAGGATGTTAAGAAAGACATGGAAGAACCTGTGCCGATGGACCGTCTGCTTTGCGGTGATGTTGGTTATGGCAAGACTGAGGTGGCAATGCGTGCTGCTTTCAAGTCAGTGATGGAAGGAAAGCAGGCGGCAGTGTTAACCCCGACTACCGTTCTTGCTTATCAACATTACGACACGTTCAGAAATCGCTTTGCACCGTTCCCGGTCAAAGTTGAGTTGTTATCGCGGTTTCGTTCTGGAAAAGAGCAGAAGGAAGTTGTGAAACGGGTTGAGTCAGGCGAAGTGGATGTGGTCATCGGAACACACCGAATGCTTTCTAAGGATGTTCGTTTTAAGGATCTAGGATTAGTGGTGGTTGATGAGGAGCAGCGTTTCGGTGTGGCGCATAAAGAACGACTGAAACAACTGAAGAAACGGGTCGATGTTTTGACCCTTTCCGCCACTCCGATTCCGCGCACGCTGAATATGTCTCTCAGTGGCATGCGTGATATGTCGCTGATTGAAACTCCGCCGCGCGATCGATTGGCGATTCAAACGCAAGTTGTTCAGTTTTCTGAGAGCGTGATCAAGGCGGCAATCGATTTGGAATTATCACGCGGTGGCCAGGTGTTTTTTATTCACAATCGGGTTGAGACAATTGAGACGATTGCGGCACTGGTCCAGCGCCTCGTGCCGCAAGCGCGGCTGGCAATTGGACATGGACAGATGAACGAGAAAGAGATGGAACGAGTGATGCTCGATTTCATCGACTACAAATATGACGTTCTGGTTGCAACCACAATCATCGAGAACGGCATAGACATCCCCCGTGCCAACACAATCATCATAAATCGCGCCGATCATTATGGTCTTTCTCAGCTTTACCAGCTACGCGGCCGTGTGGGTCGTTCGAGCCGCCGCGCATATGCGTATTTGTTGATACCCGGTGAAACGGAGCTGTCACCAATAGCTCGCCGTCGACTGGCGGCCATTCGAGAATTTTCAGACTTGGGTGCGGGCTTTCGAATTGCTGCACTGGACCTTGAACTTCGCGGTGCGGGCAATCTCCTCGGTGGTCAGCAGTCAGGCCACATGGATGCGCTGGGGTTCGATCTTTACACCCAAATGCTTGAGCGCACAGTGGCTGAATTGCGCGGCGAACAGGTCGACGACGAGACGAGTGTTACGCTGAATCTCGGGGTCGACGTCGCCATTCCCGACGACTATATTTCGGACATGGGGCAGCGTTTGCGCACGTACAAACGGGTTTCCTCGGCGCGCGACGACGTTACGTTGACGAATATCCGGAATGAGACTGCCGATCGCTATGGGCGAGTTCCGGTATCAGTCGAGCGACTTTTTGACTATGCTCGATTGCGGCGCCTGGCTGAGGAGGTCGGGATCCTGTCAATTGACAAAACACCGGACGGCGCAGCCCTGAAGTTCACTGAAAAAGCGCGTGTTTCCTTAGAAAAACTCGGAGATTTTGTGGCGAGTCATGAGGGTGCGGTGTTTACTCCGACTGGCGTTTTGAGGCTGATCTTAACCGAGGATCAGCAGGATGAGATCCTGAGAGTGCTGCGCGACGTGTTGCTCGAACTTCGAACGTCCGATTAGAATCTCCCGGCAAAACGGTGTTCGACTTTGACAGTAACTCCCCGTAAGCTTGAATCAAAGTAGAAAGATCTAAGTCCGATTTCAAATAGGAGTTTTTTGTGAGATCCAGATTATTTTTAATTGCCGGCCTTTTCATTTTTGCACTGGCTATCGTGATTTCAAACGCACCTCAAGCAATGGCTCAGGAAGGCGAAAGCACGGTTCTCGACGAAGTCATCGCACAAGTAAACGACGACGTTATTACCCTATCGATGCTTAAGCGAGAAAAGCGAGAGCGCGTAGAGGCTCTGATGCAGGAAGGGAAGATGACTGAGCAGCAGGCCAACGAGGAGGTTGGCAAGCATGAGGCTGAATTAATTGCCACGCTAATCAATGAACGTCTCTTGCTGCAGAAGGGGAAAGAGCTCGATTTGGCCAAGGACGTTGAAGCGGAAGTAAATCGTCGTATGTTGGACATTGCTCGAGAACAGGGCATCAACTCGATTGAGAAACTCTATGAGGCGATGCGTCTAAGTAAGATTGATCCAGTTGCTGTGCGCGAAACTATGCGAGCCGAAATGATGAAGCAGGCAGTAATGCAGGCAGAAGTGGATCGGAGGGTCTATCTGGGGTTCTCAGCTGATGAAGTTAAGAAATACTTTGAGGCCCACAAAGAGCAGTTTCGCAAGCCAGAGAGTATTACGATCTCAGAAATTTACTTATCCACCGTTGGCAAAGACGACGCTGCCGTTAAGGCCCGAATCACCGAGCTGGTTGCGCAGCTTCGAGCCGGTGCTGACTTTGGCGCAGTAGCTGCTGCGAATTCAGAACGAGAAAAGAATGGACAACGGACGGCGCCTCAAGACAAGGGAAAAGTCGGCAGTTTTGAGGTTCCCAATCTACGCGAAGACTTACAGGCCATGATCAAGAACCTAAACGTGGGTGGCATTACAGATCCCATAAGGACACCCGACGGGTATCAGATTCTTCGCATAGACGAGCGAACCGCAGCGGGTACGACGCCAGCGTTCAATGACAATCAGGTTCGCCAGGCAATGTTGGTAGAACGTCAGCCGAAGGAACGCGAAAGCTACCTGGAGAACCTGCGGAATGAGGCGTTCATCAAACTCTCGGAAACGTATCGTGCGAGTGTGGAGCCTCTGCTGAAGATCAAGCCGACCAGCTCGGCGCAAACTACCGATAAGGAAAAGAAGAACAAGAAGCCGTAGAAGAATGTCCGATATGCTTCAGCTTGTCGTTGAGGTGCCAATACAAAACCTTTCATAACAATGGATCTTGGTAACACTTTCCCTTGAGTAACTTCTTAATCAACTCAACGACAAGCTGAAGCATATCGGACATGCGTCTGGATCTTTTCCTCAAGGCCAGCCGTGTTTGCCCGCGGCGAACCGTAGCTCAAAAGCTTTGCGACGCCGGGCTCATTTCGTTGAATGGTGTTCCTGCCAAATCTGCTCATCCAGTTAAGGTTGGCGATGAGATTACGATTAGAAGACGCGACCAGATTTCAACACTGAAAGTGCTCGCCGTTCCGACTGAACGTCAAACTTCGAAGAAAGATGCGGTTGATTTATATAAGATTGTGGATAAGCAGGATGTGCCAAGTGATCGGGATTTTTGAGGTACCAGGTTGCACGGAAGGGCGCCTCCTTGGAGAAAAGTATGCTGAATGTCAGGGTCGTGAGAGAGTAATATAAAAACAGCTTACGCAAGGAGAAACGACCATGACAGCAAAAGTCTCAAGCTTGGTACCGCGCGACTATGACATCTTTATCGGCTTAGACGTAGACAAAAAGAAGATGGCTATCAC
>DASYRR010000307.1:0-44722 GCA_036004125.1 Pyrinomonadaceae bacterium
TTCAAAATTCTTATCAGAAGTGGAACTGATTTCCGTTATTCGAGCAACTGACATTTTCCATCTCCTCCCCGCTTATTCAGTAATCACCTTAAAGCAGTTAACGCAGTACAAATTCTCGGTCTTGTGTCATAAAACACATAATTCTCTGCTACAGCGGATCGGAGGCAAACTAAATGAGCAGTGATGAAATTGGAGAGAAGCAAAGCAGAGCCCCGCTCGCCCTCGCGTTGCTTCGTATTGTTCTCGGTGCTCTTTTCATTTGGGTGTTCTTTGAAAATCTGAATAAGGGACTTTACAGTTCTGACGGTTACGCTGGATTGATAAACCACTACATTCAAAATGGACATGGGCCGCAAGCACTGAAATCGGTAATGTCTTTTATGGCAGCTCACGCGAAGATTGCAGGACCACTCCAGGGACTTACCGAGATCTCGTTTGGCATCCTCTTATTGATCGGACTTCTGACGCGCCCCGTTGCCCTCGCGGCTTTCTTGTTTCTTACGACCTTATGGGTTGCGGAATGGGGCACTGCCTGGATTTGGGAATTGCTGGTGCCGATGTTTGTTGCTCTCGCACTCGTGATTGGAGCCGCTGGTCGCACATGGGGAGTGGATGCTGCTCTGGCGAGGAAATATCCTTCGATTCCCCTTTGGTAACTTTGGAGAAGCGACGTCAGGAAATGAAATGGAAGCTGGTCGCGCTGTAACTCATTCTGTCGACTCTCAAACAAGCCAACAGTTTGCTCTCGGTTTGGGTTTGACCAACGAATGTAACCTCGCCTGCTCGTTTTGTTATCGCGATCCGGATCGTGTAGACAGACTCACGCTTAATCAAGTAAAGCAAATCGCAAAGAGTTTGCCGCTGCGCTCTATTAATTTGGGCACTGGCGAAAATGGAATGCATCCGGAGTTTCTCGCCATCCTCGACTTTCTCCGCACTCAACCGTTTAAGCTAACAATCACGTCTAACGGACATAGCATTGCGATCCTCGATGACGAACACGTACGCAGTTTTCATGACGTAGAGTTTTCGCTCGACTATCCGACGGAAGCTGAGCAGGATGCTCAACGTGGCAGCGGAAACTGGAAACTGATACATGAACAAACGCAGCGCTGCACTCGTTTAGGCGTTCCTGTCACGATCATTTCGGTGATGATGAAATCGAACTATCTTAAGCTCGCGGATGTGGCGCGCGTCGCTAAGGGTTTTGGATCTCCATTACGAGTGAACGTTTATCAGTCGGTTCGAAGTGATCTCTACGCCTTGAGCTATGAGGAATACTGGCAAGGTTTCCGCGAATTGTTTGCGCAAACTTACGTGATTGCCATTGGCGAGCCGTTGGTGCGGGCGATCGCCGGCCTGCCTGCTCTCAAGAGCGAATGCGGTTGCGGGGTATCGACCGTGCGAGTTACGCCACGTGCTACGACGCAACCATGTGTTTACTGGCCCGGACCAGGCGAGCCACTGTCGCACTTGCTCGCTGGCGGGGAACAAATCACTAAAACCTCACCCTTTGCCGCAGCTCGGCTGTTGCCCCAAGCATGCGAGCCGTGCGATTTTCGCGATGCGTGTCATGGCGGATGTGCGGGTCGCCGTGCGTTGCAGAAAGCTCTTGACCAGCCCGATTACTATTGCCCGATAGTACGCGGCGATCGTCCTCACCTGGAAATCGAATTGGCGCCGTCGCGTGATCTGCCGAAGTTAGGCAGCGCCTGCACCACCGTGGTCATGGCGCGTGATTAGTTAGCTTTACTTCACGCGACTTTCGATCAACGATCGCTTTCCCCTCAGCCCTCAAGACAACTGATTTCATGGAGGATTAGTTATGAGTCTTCTTGATCCTCCTGTCGCTGCGAAGCGAGGCGCACCAGTGTGAAGAGAATACGAGTCGCGGCCTTTAGCGAGCCACGGATGGTACCAGCAATCTTCGATCGACCGCCCGCGCGGCACCGGTAATCAACGGGAACTTCCAGGATACGCAAACCTGCCCGTGCCGCTTTTAATTGCATCTCAAGCGGCCAGCCATACGTCTGTTCGCGCATCCTAAGTCTTTCAAGCACGTCACGCCGAATCGCTCGAAATGGTCCCATGTCTGTATATCGCACGCCGTACAACATGCGCAGAAACAGCCCTATCATGTATCCGGCAAATATCTGGTGAAGATTCATACTTCCTGGCTCGCGATGTCCTCGCGTGCGTGAACCAATGACAAAGTCATGTGTTCCTTCGATGATGGGCTGCACGAGTCTATCCATCATCTCCGGATAATCACTGCCATCGCCGTCGAGGAAGACAACAATCCTGCAGTTCTCCGAAATCCCGCGCAAGCCAGCGCGGTACGCACGTCCATAGCCTCGTTGCAGTTCGAGAATTACTTGAGCGCCGGCGGAATATGCGACTTCTGCGGTGCGATCAGTGCTTCCATTGTCGACAACAATTATTTCGTTTGCGACGTCACGAGGAATGGCGCGAATCACTTGAGCGAGCGCTTCCTCTTCGTTGAGCGCAGCAACAATTACCGACACATACGGTTTCGAGTTCCTCTCCGTCGTTTGTTCAGGCATTCTTTTAGGACGGAAGGGTCTCCGCCGAGGAAGCTTAGTCTTTAACTTCTCACGACGCTTCCAAAGTGAGAACGAAACTAAGAAAAAGAAAGGTATGTAGATCGCGGCTTTTATTCTGAAGACCTGATCGTCGGTCCAATAAATCCAAGTTAAGTAAAGGAGAAAGCTGCTTAACGTCAGGTAAATTGCCGCCACCGACGGAACGAAACAAACAAAGGGCGTGATCCAAGCGAAGTACCATGGAAAGTGCGGGGCCAATAACACGATGAATGTACAAGCCAGGATCAGCGAGTTCGTAACGTAATTGTCGTCTTGTGGTGTTTGCTTTCGAACCATCCAGACCGCCAGAACCGCAAGCAGCAAAATGGCAAACACGATGTAAGCAATGGTCGGAATATGAAAGCCAAGCGGCAGCCGACGCGCTGCTGCCAGAATGAAAAACTGCTCGCCACTTACTATACCTCGCTCCTCAGCATAGCCCGGTAGAAAACCTATAACGCCTCGAGGTCCCACACCTAGATAAGGAAGATAAGCAACTATTGTTGTGATCGCGAGGATTAGCGGCATCTTCCAACGCCCACGCTTATACATTGCGGCAAATAGAACGGCAGGAAATAGTTTAACGAGTGTAGCCGACGCCAATGCTAGCCCCGTGGCGGTTTCAGCATTGCGACGGCGAGCCAAAAGCGTCAATGAGATGAATGCGATCGCGATTGCGTCCAAGTGCCCACTGCCTGCGAACTCCCAAACCGTCAATGGATGCCAGGCGTAAAGCACGATTCGTTGTCGCGGCAGGCCAAATGATCCAAGCAATTGTGCAATGGCCCACATTGCGATGGCTTCAAAGCAGATCATTGTGGTCTTCATCCACGTCACTGATTCGCTAACGCGCGTGGTGAAAAACCAAACACCCTCAGCGACTGGAGGATACATGGTGTGGGCGTTGTCGCGGCGATTTATGCGCGGATAGATTTGATCGTCCCTTAAATGAGCCAATGCTGGATCAGCGGGGATGTAACGATAAGGATTTATTCCCGCTGCTTGAACGCGTCCGTCCCAGACATATCGGTAAATATCATCCGACAGGTAAGGGGGTGCGAAAAGGAGACTAAGACGAAACAACGCGGCAAAAACAACCACTATAAGAAATGTAGAGCCTGAAGGTCGCGCTCGTAAGACTACCCATGACGTCGCAAGGAACAAAAGACTTCCAAGCAAAACGATTTTTAGAAACCAAAGAATGTTGTCGCTCGAATGCGCTCGCAAACTAAGCTGATAAAGCGCGAGAGAGGCGCAGCCGAACAGAAGTAGAAGGAGATTTGCTCTTGTGTGCAAAGAAGCCAAAGCTTTGATACGGGAGTCTGCCATTGGAAATTGATCTCACCGTTTGGACTGACGCCAGATACGGTTTTCCCGATCATTCTCCAAAAGATTCCTGAGGTATTCGCGCGTGAAAGGCGCGGCATAAACACTGTGTCCGTTCCTGCTAGCGCTGTTTGGAAGAAACAACTCGGTGCAGAGGCGATTTAGCGTCGTCGTGTCATCGACGTCGTACCAGTTCGGTAACATCACAACATCCAGAGAGATTTGCATCGCACGATCAATTGTGTGCGCCAGAACCTCCGATGTGCTCCAGTTGATGCGATCGAACAGCACTTGATGTGCGCGCTTGAGGCCAATGAGATAGTAGCCACCGTCATCGGCAGGGCCCAATACTAAACGATCCCCATCCGGCTCAAGCTCCGCAATCGCCGCCTCGAGAATCGCCGTCGGAAGAGTCGGACTATCTGAATTAATCAGACATATCGACTCATAACCGCTCGCGAGCAAATCACTGGTTGCATTCAGCAGCCTCTCTCCCAGAGATTCGCCGCGTTGCGCTAACAGTTGAAAACCCGGCGGCGCGACTCGAACAAACATGTTCCTTTCATTGGCCGGGGTGTACACAATCACGCCTTCGGCGCGATTAACGGCTCGAAGAGACTGAACATTGTCCGCAGTATCACGGAGGAAACAGGAACTCAACAGAGATGCTTCTTCAGGTGTAAGCGGCGGGGTCAGACGCGTCTTGACGATTCCGGCTGTCGGGGCCTTGGCCATTATCCCGAGCGCGCAATGGTGCTTCGCGAACGGCGTACCGTTCTTCATGCTCTCAATCGACTTCATATTTGGAGAAGACTTATCAGCACTCCACCAGTAGTTTTGCGATTGTTCGCCGGTGCTGTTAATCCTCCGACCGATGCTACGGATACTCCTTGGTTCACGTTCTGATCCATAGCCATGCGATTTAGGAAGTTGGAGCATGCAGTTTAAAGGCTGGATCTTTTTTGATCAAACATTACCGGATTCTGTGTGATGCGAAGACCCGATTTCTCTACTTTAGACCGGACCGGAATGGGTAGCTCAACCCTAAGAACATATTAGCTCGCCATGGGCTCACTAGAGGGGTCAGAGCTACTCAAACACTTCGGCTATGATAGGGCGTCTTGGGTTGTGATCTTCTCGCGAATCCACACCATAGCAGGAACGATGTCTGATCTCTAAGTTGAAATAGTGACCAACCACAGCTGCAAGCTGTGGGTAGTCCAGCTGCCCCCCCCACTTTGGGCGTAAGTCTGCTGAAACAACAGACTGACTGAACACGTTAAATCATTTCAGACGGAAGGCGCTGTCATGCTGACACTACTCAAATTAGAGTTGGAAAAGTTGTTTCGCGCTAAAAGCTTTTATCTCTCATTTATCATGTTGATTGGATTCGTTGTACTGATGCTTTGGGGGTTCTACACGTATGCCGCTCGCAAAACAGGGGGTCAGGCCGTTGAGCAGTTCAAATATACATATGAATCTAAACAATACTTCAATGGCTTGACCTTCGCGCTGTACTCCGTCCTGTTTTCGTTTACCTTACTACTGCCGATTTTTGTCTCCATGAGTGCAGGCTCGCAGATCGCGGGTGAGTCGCGCGGTGGCACGCTTCGGATGATCTGTACGCGGCCGATCTCGCGTGCCTCGCTCGTGCTGGCGAAGTTTTTAGTGACAGCACTCCACGCCGGTCTTCTCCTCACTTTCTTCATTGGCTTGAACCTCGTAGTTGGATTGATTTTCGTTGGGTGGGGCAATTTGGAGCTCTATCCTGGTCCACTTAATCTCGTGGACGCACCAGGAAAGATCATGCGCGATGAGGCACTCATACGTTTCGCTTACGCCGCACTGTCGGGTACCTGGGCGCTTCTCGTTGTCGCCGCTCTCGCACTCCTTTGTTCAGTAGTCTTCAACTCCCCGGTACAAGCTACCGTTATGACCATCGCCGCCTATCTAACCCTTTACATCGTCGGGCGGGTAGAGTTTTTCGAGCACGTGCGGCCCTACTTTTTTACGACCGACATGGACTTCTGGCGCAATGTGTTCAAACCAGACATTCCCTGGCAGAGTTTATGGCACAACGCGTGTATCTGTGGCGCTTATACGACCGGGTTGTTGCTAACCACGGTGATAATCTTCGAGCGGAAGGATATCGTTACCTGAAATGTGGGTGAAAGTGACTCTTGCGCTTCTGTTTTGTCTGATGATTGTGGGTGCCGTTCACTTCGCACAACCGAGTGAGCCCGCGGAGGCAAACTCGCGCGCTACGAATTCGGTTTCGCTTCGTCTGCTTACCTGGAATATTGGTTATGCGGAGCTTGAAAATGACACACGCGCGCACGACAAAGATTTGCCTGCGGTTGCGGAGCTGATCTTACGTGAAGATCCTCATGCGGTTGCCTTACAAGAACTGACAGGCACAGCGCAACTAAACATCTTGCTCAAACTGTTAAGGGGAAAGTATCGAGGCGTAGTTGCACAGCAAGGACAAGGAGATCGCTTCGAGGCTGTCCTGGTTAAAGATGCGCCCGCGAGATTTATTCCAGTTGCCGTCGATGCTCGGTATGCAATGGCCGCTTCATTCCGAGTGCGCGCAGATACTCCCGAGGTCGTGCTTTTGAGTGCTCACGCCGATGCGTTCAATGCCGCCCGCCGCAGAGCCTACACTGAAGCCCTAATCGATTGGGCACAGGCTCACACACAATCGTCTGATGTTTTTATAGCGGGTGATTTCAACTTTGAGCTCAAAGCGACCAATGAGACAAATCTCTACACGGACAACGTGAAACACGATAGTGAATCGTATAGCCACATCCTGCGCAGCTTTCGTGATCTCGGACGTGAGGCCGGCGATACAGCAATAAATGATCGACGCATCGATTACATCTTTGCCCCAGCTAAGCTTGGACAAGTCGGACGAGTTGAAGTTTTGCGAGGTGCCGCGGTTGGCCGGATGGACCACTGGCCCTTACTAGTGGAACTAGACTTTTGATGAGGCGTGCCGTGGTCTGAATTTGATGACGGACATAGTTTTACAGACGGAAGGATTGACGAAACGTTTTGGCAGTCGCACCGCAGTTGACTGTCTAACGATGCGCGTTGAGCGACATGACATTTATGGCTTTCTCGGTCCAAACGGGGCTGGGAAGTCGACGACGCTAAGAATGTTGTTGGGTCTGGTAAGGCCTACATCTGGCACGATCAAGTTCCCGGTGCGGGCATCGGATTGGGAGTATCTACGGGCGCGTTCTCGGATAGGTGCAATAGTCGAGACACCAGCGTTTTACGAGAATTTTTCTGGGCGTAGGAATTTGCAACTGCTAGCTTCGTTATCCGGAGGCGTCCAATTGAAGCGTGTGGAAGAGGTTCTCGAAATCGTGGACTTACGCGACCGCGCGCAAGATCCAGTGCGCGTCTATTCCTATGGCATGCGTCAGCGTTTAGGGATTGCGCAGTCACTTTTGCCAACACCGGAACTTATCATTCTCGACGAGCCGACAAATGGCCTCGATCCTCAGGGGATACAGCAAACGCGGCAGTTGATTCGGCGGCTTCGAGATGATTTCAGGTTGACCATAATGCTGTCGAGTCACTTGCTCACGGAAATTGAACAACTGTGCAATCGGGTTGGGGTTATTCACGAAGGGCGCTTAATTTATGAAGGCGAGAAAGAGACACTGATAGTACCCACAAACCAATTCAAAGTGCGGGTCGACAACTTGTCAGCGGCCTTTGAGTTACTGGCTAGAGAACCTGGCATGAGCGTTAATCAGAATGGCGCAGCCTGTTTGCGGATTGATGCGGAGGCCGAACGCATTCCTGCTGTGAACGCCCTATTAGTGGCTCACGGGATTAAAGTATATGAGTTGACTCCGGCCCAAGAGAGCCTGGAAGAGGCATTTCTTCGTTTGACTAATGCAGCCGGTGCGCGGCCCGAAGAATAGGATTCGTACGAGGGGCGACTTGATCCATTAACCTAATTTCAACAAGCCAGACTTCCGAAAGATGATTTGATCGCTCGAACTTAGAGCGAGGGTAAGGTTGGAGTGGCCATCAGAAAGATCGTTAAGTGCATTTCTTTCAGCATCGATTACGACAACTCGTCGAGCAGCGCTTTCGCTTCGCCCAAGTCTACCGTATCGAATCCCTCGGTGAAGCTATCGTAGATTTCTGCCAGCAGACTCCGGGCCTGTTTGGTCGTGTTTAGATGCAGGCGCGCAAGGCTCATCACCGCGCGCAGTTCCCAAGCCTTTGCTTTCTGTCCTTGCGCAATCTTAATGGACTGATGAAAACAGGCTTCGGCCTGAGGGGCAGCGGATGACTCAGCCTCGACCAAAGCTTTTACACCCGTTGCTGTTTGGGAAGGGGCTCGACCTCTTGATTGCTTAAGTAACAATTCTCCTTTGAGGCGATACAGCTCAGCTTCATAGTATCGCTCGCCGGTGCGATGGACCATATCAAGGGCTTCCTCCACTACGCGAAGTCCCTCCCCCGCCTTACCTGCCCTGTCCAAAGCCTCGGCCAGCAGCGACAAAAAGTGCGGACGCATTACTCCGGTGCCTGTTGCTTCGTGGGCGGCAAGCCCCTCACGCATCTGTTCAATGGCGTCTTCCCGCTGCCCCTGTTGGTTTAGAGCCCAACCTCGAGTAATCGTCGCATGCGCTCGATATAACACCAGTCCGTGTTCGCTGGAAACGGCTATGGCAGCTTCGGCGAATTCTTGCGACAGCCGCGGTTCTCGACGAAGCTGGTGAAGGACTGCGGCAAAGTAGTGAGCGTGCGCCAAACCATGTGGTTCCGATAAGTCGCGCGCCAAGGTGAGCGCTTCATGCATTCGCTCCAAAGCTTGATCGGCTTGGCCAAGAAACCAAAGTGTCCAGGCGGCGAAGCATAGCGCCCCAACCCCCGGATTCTGCGAGTAATAGAAGGCATCATCGCGATGCCTTTCGGGATCGTAGAGCGCGAGAGCTTTCTTGGCGTGGTCCATGGCCACAGCAAACTCTCCCATATGTGCAAGGGTTACTGCGATCATGATATGAGATCGCATCGCCAAGCCGGGGTATGGGAGATGGCCAGCTAGCCGGAGAAATTCTTCAGCGATCTCACGAGCCCTCCTTAGTTCAGCCCGCAACGCGTGAAATGCCCACAGTCCCCATAGAACTTCAGAAATATCAGGCGTCTCGCCCAACTGGTGAAGCAGCTCGCGGGCTTTCCCGTAAACGTTGCCTACCTCGGGAGCCGCATAGCCCTCGGTTGCAATTAGAGGCATTCCCAGAGTGAGTTGCAGACAGAGTTCTTGCTCGGCGCGGTCCGTCGTGTCCGGCAGCTTCCAGAGCAACTCAAGTCCCCGGCGCGCCAGCCCGACCGCGTCCCGATAAGCAAAGCGGCGGATGGCGTTGTCTGCCGCCTGCTGTAGATACTTGGCCGCCCGCTTGTAGTCCCGGCCTCGCTCAAAGTGCATCGCAAGCTCCGCCGCAATTTCCCTGGCGCGCTCGCCATAGACCTCTTCTCCTCGCTCTCCCATTAGCCAGTGCAGTTGGACGCGCCTAGATACCGGCACTTGCTCGTACAGCACGTCCTGATACAGGGCGTGTATGAAGCCGTACCGCGTCACCGCTTCTCCATTTGGTAGTTCTTGAAAGCCGCAGTCCTGAATGAAGTGACGCCGCCTAGCCAGTCCATCACACCGCGCTTCTACGGTCGCCCGATCCTCCCCTAATCCTGCGACCACCGCTAGCGTTGAAAACTCGGATCCCGCCACGCTTGCCACCTCAAGTGTTCGCTGCTCTTCGGCATCGAGATTATCGATCTGCTTCTCGATCATCTGCCTGATGCTGTCAGGCACTCCCACTTCAACGTTCTCGATCCTTTCAACTAACTCCCAACGCTCTTCATTCTTGATGATCGACCCCTCTGCCACAAGGTAGTCGACCGCATTAACCATAAACAGCGAATTTCCATCTGTTCGCTGGTGTATCAAACCCCCAAGTCCAGTGGCAAATCGATTGCTGGGAAATCTAACGGACAGATACTTGGCAACCGCTTCTTGGCTGAGGTACTCGAGCGGCAACTCCTCACATTGCTGCTTGGCAAGCAACTCCTGCTTGACCGCATTAAGTGGATGCCCACTGACAATCAACTCCACAGTCCGATAGGTCCCAATCAGCATCAGATGCGCGTTCTGGCGTTGCCTTGCGAGGTATGAGATCAGGTCGAGTGTCGAGTAATCACTCCAGTGAAGATCTTCCAGGATGAGCACCAGCGGCTGGTCTACCGTCAGCGCCTCCAAAGCGTCGCCCATCTCTCGTAGCATTCGCTCACGTGTCGCTCCGGACACTTCTCGACTAAGCAACTCCCGATCTGAAGCGCTCACCAAAGACGGCATTTGCAGCAGCCACATCGGTGCATGATTACGCAGCACATCGACAACCTCTCCGTGCTCTCGACACAGCCGCCCGATAGCTTCGAGTACCGGCAGGTAAGCTTCACTGGTCCCGTACTGTTCCAAACACTGACCTCTCCCTATCCGTATGCTCCGATCAAAAGCGACGTACCGCGCGAACGTGTCGACGAGAGCCGTCTTGCCGATGCCTGCTTCTCCCGTCACGAATACAATCTGACGCTCTCCTCCAAGCATCTTCTCGTGCCAGCCTCGCATCCGCGATAGCGCTTCGTCGCGTCCGACAAATCCAATTGGTGGATAGCTCTCGCGGTGCCGTAAAGTCGAAATGTCACTATCGCGTGCGACCTCCCGCTCCTTCGCCGGCGCCTGCCCGCCTTCTCCGATCTGACCTATAAAGCGATAGCCTCGACGATGTGCGGTTTCGATGAACGCGGGAGCTTTTGGATCATCGTCAAGGGCGTCTCGCAATTGCCGAATGGTGACTTTGAGGACCGCATCGCCGACAAAGGTTTCTGGCCAGACGGCTGCGAGAAGTTCCTCTTTGGTGACGAGCTGCCCGGAATGCCCGACGAGTTGGTTGAGCACTGCATAAGCTTTGGGCCTGAGCTTAATTACTTGTGAACCTCTCCATAGACACTCGTTGGCACGGTCCAGGCAAAAGGGATCGAAGATGATGCGGTTTTCGTTGCCCACGGTAGTTACCGAAATTTTACGACAAGATTATGACTTAGAACGCACGCTCGCCCTATTCTCCATTCTAGATGGAGGGATGGCAATACAGGTTGGCTTTCGTGATCCAGTTTCGACCGGAAACCGATGTTCAGGCGGGACGATTTGAAGGCAAGGTTGTGCATATTGCGTCGTACGAGGAGACGCGATTTCACTCGCTCGATGAGTTACTTAGTTTTATCGCGCTCGTGTTGACTGAAGTCAGGAACACAGAGCAACTGTAATCAGTCGTTCATCGAGTGAGGCAGATTCTGTTTACTACGGGTTGCATTCGAAGGTTCTCATGAGGAGGGGTGTATCTGTGCAGATGACGAGCATTCCGTTCACTATTATAGACTGGTCCAAGGTAGAACAAATCGAGCACAAAGGCGAAGGCGGGTTTGCGTACTGGCGCACTCAACAGTTCGGAAATATTCGCTTGCGCATGGTCGAGTACACACCTGGGTACCTGGCTGATCACTGGTGCAGCAAAGGGCACATCATCCTTTGCATGGACGGTGAACTACATACTGAATTGCAAGATGGTCGCAAATTCACGCTCACGTCAGGCATGAGCTATCAAGTAGCCGACAACGACGAACCTCACCGTTCATATACCGAGCTTGGTGCAAAAATGTTCGTTGTCGATTGAGCGCTCAAATAATCGCCCGGTCTCGCGACTCGGGGGTCGGAGGTACGAAGCATGTCCAGCGCCGCACTCATCCGTGCCGGAGGGATAGCCGCCATTGTCGGCGGGGTTCTGCGCGTGGCGGCCTCTTTTGCTCCGAGCATCGGTTCGGACGTCGAGCGACAGCTGTTGTACTTCGTGATCGACGTGTTTCTCCTGCTTGGCCTCTTGGGTTTCTATGAACTGCGCCATCAAGACATCGGGCGGACAGGCGCTTTGGGGTTCTTGCTGGCACTTGTCGGCCTGAGCGTGGTCCGGTCGAGTCGCGCCATACCTGGACTCGATCTATATCCGGTGGGCGCGCTGGCCTTTGTCGGCGGGCTGATTGCCATGTGTGGCAGCGCGTGGAGGGTGAAGACGCTGGCCGGTTGGGTGCCCGTGGCATTTGTCGTGTCGACACTCGTTGGGTTCGTGGGAACAGTTGTGAACGATGCAGAGTGGCTATTCGTCGTGTCTGGCCTGTTATTTGGCGCTGCTTTTGCTGGACTCGGACGCGCGATGTGGTTCGCAGCCAGGCGATTCTGATCGGAGCTGGCATCCGCGTCCGAGATGAGAATCAGGCCGCTCGCAAGGATTTCAGTGCCGTTACGATAACTCATCGAGCAGCGCTTTCGCTTCACGCAAGTCCGCCGTAGCGAATCCCTCGGTGAACCGGTCGTAGATTTGTGCGAGGAGAGCCCGTGCCTCTTCCCGTCTGTTCTGATTTTGATAAAGGCGGGCCAGGCTCGTAATCGCACGCAACTCCCAGGACTTGGCTTTCTGCTGTTGGGCAATCTTTATGGACTGATGAAAACAGCCTTCTGCCTGCGCAACAACCAGCGGCTTGACCTTAACCACTGTCTTTCCGCCAGTGGCTCGTGAAACGCCTCGATCTGCAGCTTGCATAAGTAACAGCTCACCTTTGATACGATATAGCTCAGCGTGGTAGTTTCCTCCCCCGTTGCGATGGACCAACTCCAGCGCTTCCTCCAATACGCGGAGTCCCTCTTCCGGTTGGCGGGTCTTGCCCAACGCCTCAGCCAGCAGGGCCAAAAAGTGAGGAAGCATTACTTCAGCGCCCGTTAATCGCTGGGCAGCGAGCCCCTGGCGCATCTGTTCTATCGCTTCTTCCTGCCGCCCCTGCTCAATCAGCGCCCAGCCCAGCGTAATCGTTGCCCACGCCTGATACATCACCAGCTCATGTTCGCTGGAAACGGCGATGGCGGCCTCGGCGTTTTCTTCAGCCATTCGCTCTTCCCTGCGTAGCTGATGAAGGATCGCGCCAAAGCAAAGGGCGTGCGCCAGACCTTGAGGTTCGGATAACTCGCGCGCCAGAGTCATGGCTTCCCGAATCCGGTCCAAAGCCTGATCGGGTTGGCCGAGAAACCAAAGCGACCAGGCGGCAAAGCATGGCATCGCGACTCCTGGGTTCAGTGCGTAGAGGAATGAATCATCGAGATGTTGATCTGGATCGTAGAGTAAGAGGGCCTTCTCAAAGTGTTCTATGGCCAGAGTAAACTCTCCCATAACCATGAAAGTGGACTCCATGGCCCAGTGACCTCGCATCGCGAGCCCCGGATACGGGAGGCGCTCAGCCAGGCGCAGAAATTCCTCGGCGATCTCGCGGGCAATCCCGAACTCCGCCCTCAAATTATGATATGTCCTGAGCCCCCAGAGTACTTCAGCAATATCCGGCGTCTCGTCTAACTGCTGACACAGCTCTCGAGCTCTCGTGTATGCGCTGCCCACATCAGGCGCTGCATATCCCTCGGTCGCAATCAATGGCACGCCCAGGGTAAGTTGCAGACCGAGTTCTTGCTCGGCGCGCTCGCGAGTGTCCGGCAGCCTTCCGAGCAACTCCAGCCCGCGGCGTGAGAGCCTGACCGCCTCCTGATACGCAAATCGCCGGATCGCATTCTCGGCTGCCAGCTGCAGGTACTTAACGGCTCGTGTCAAGTCTCGCGCTTGCTCAAAGTGTACTGCGAGTTCCGCGGCAATCTCTCCAACCCGATCGCCGTAGATGATTTCGCCGCGTTCGCCGATCCTCCCGTGGATTTCTGAGCGCCTCGTTCGCGCCACACGCTTGTAGAGCACATCCAGGTAAAGGGCGTGAATGAATCGGTAACGCGGTGTAATCGTCCCATCTGGTAAATCGGCCAGGTAGGCAGGCAACAGGAAGTGATGGCGCCGTGCCAGTCCATCACACACCTCCTCAATCGTTGTGACGTCTTCATCCAGGCCCGCCGAGATAGCCGCGGCCGAGCAATCCATCCCGACAACGCTCGCCCCTTCCAGCACCCGCTGCTCCTTCTCGCTAAGACGCTCGATGTGTTTCTCAATCAGGTAGCGGATATTCTCCGGCACGCCCAATTCAACTTCGTCCAACTCGACTTGCAACTGCCAGTGTCCTTCGTACTCCGCGATAATCTGCTCGTCGACGAGGTAGTCCACGACGTTGACCATAAACAGAGGATTCCCCTCTGTTCGTTCGTGTATCAACCCCGCCAGCTTTGCGGGAAATCGACTGGCGGGAAATCTAACAGACAGATACTTGGTAACCGCATTTTCGCTGAGGTATTCAAGTGGCAACTCCTCGCATTGCTGCTTGGCCATCAACTCCTGCTTGACTGCCTTGAGCGGGTGCCCGCTTACAATCAACTCCACCGGCCGATAGGTCCCAATGAGCATAAGGTGAGCGGGCTGGCGCTGCCTTGCCAGATATGAGATCAAGTCAATTGTCGAGTAATCGCTCCAGTGAAGGTCTTCCATTATGAGCACCAACGGCAGGTGTGCCGTCAGCGCCTCTAATGCCTCGCCCATCTCTCGCAGCATTCGCTCGCGTGTCGCTCCGAACACTTCTCGACTCAAGGCCTCGCGATCTAAAGCGCTCAATAGAGAAGGCATTTGCAGCAGCCACATCGGCGCGTGAGCGCGCAGCACATCGACAACCTGACTCTGCTCTCTACACAACCGCCCGATGGCTTCGAGTACTGGCAGGTAAGTCTCACTCGTCCCGTACTGTTCCAGACACTGCCCGCGACTTATCCGAATGCTCCGATTAGTAAGGATGCTCCGCGCAAACGTATCGACCAGAGCAGTCTTGCCGATGCCTGCCTCTCCGGTCACGAATACGATCTGACGTGCTCCTCCAAGCATCTTCTCGAGCCAGCTTCCCATCCGCGACAGTGCTTCGTCGCGTCCGACAAGTCGTTGAGGAGAATCTGCGATGCTTAGCCGTGAACCCTGTACGCTCTCTGCGATCTCACCAATGAAGCGATAGCCTCGACGGTGTGCAGTTTCAATGAAGCGAGGAGACTTTGGATCATCGTCGAGAGCCTCGCGAAGCTGACGAATAGCGACTTTGAGTACGGCGTCGCCGACGAAGGTTTCTGGCCAGACGGAATTGAGAAGCTCTTCTTTAGTGATGAGCTGGCCTGGCCGCCCGACGAGTTGGTTAAGCACTGCGAAGGCTTTAGGTCTGAGCTTGATTGCTCGTGAGCTTCGCCAAAGGCACTCGTTGGACCGGTCCAGGCAAAAGGGATCGAAGACTATGCGGGTTTCGTTGCTCACGTCAGTCAGCGGAGTTACCAATATTTTACGGTAGGCTTATGACTTAGAACGCGCGTTGGGCCTATTCTCCGCTCTAGATGGAAGGATGGCAACAAAAGTTGGCTTTCGTCATTCAGTTTCGGCCGGAAACCGATGTTGAGGCTGGGCGATTTGAAGGCAAGGTTGAGCATATTGCGTCCTACGAGGAAACGCGATTTCACTCGCTCGATGAGTTACTTGGTTTTATCGCGCGCGTACTGACTGAAGTCAGGAACACAGAGCAACTGTAAACAGTTGTTCGTCGAGTGAAGGAGTTTCTGTTAGCTACGTGTTGTTGCTCAAGGTTCCCATTAGTCCGCATGGTCGAGTACACGCCTGGATATTTGGCTGATCACTGGTGTAGCAAAGGGCACATCATTCTTTGCATGGAAGGTGGACCACACACTGAATTCCAAGGTCGTAGCAAATTCACACTCACCCCTGGCATGAGTTATCACGTAGCAGGCAACGCCGAACCTCACCGTTCATACACCGAGCTTGGTGCAAAGATGTTCGTTGTCGATTGAGCGCGTGTTCCTAACGTCCCTCGCGCTCACAGCGATGAGCCAGCCGACGTCTATCGCTCATGGCGAACAGTCCTACTTTTACCGAAACGTTACCGCACATTTATGACTGCCCAAGCGGCAAGAACTATCCTCATCCTCGAGCCTGTAGAACCCACGACCAATTAGGCCGTCGACGAATTGGAAGGGTGACAATTACCTTGGCAAGGATCCAGCAAGCAACAAGATCAAGCATAGGCCCGTTGATCCCCTTGTTCACGCAAAGTTCTCAGCCACTATCAAAAACATTCCGCCGGACAAGCGCTAGAGCTCGACGATGCCCGAGGTGGAGACTCTGTGTTGCTGCCGACGGTCCGTTGCCTCTCATGCCGGCTTGCGCCAGAACACAACATTAGGCCGGTAGCTCGCGCGAAGATACGGAAGGCATATCCCATGAAGATTTCAATCCTCGACGACTATTTCGACACGCTTCGCACTCTCTCATGCTTTCACATGCTCGACGGACACGAGGTAACAGTCTGGAACGACCACACGCAGGATATCGATGCGCTCGCCGCGCGCCTCATGGACACGGAGGTACTTGTCCTGATTCGCGAGCGTACGCAAATCCATGAGCCGTTGCTCGAACGCCTCGATGCTTTGCGGCTAATCAGTCAACGCAGCGTCTACCCTCATATCGACATCGACGCCTGTACGCGCCGCGGGATCATCGTATCGTCCGATCAGCACACTGGCAGTCCATCCTATGCCGCTGCGGAACTGACGTGGGGGTTGATCATCGCTGCCATGCGGCAGATTCCCCAGCAGATGTATGCGCTTCGCAATGGAACCTGGCAGATCGGGGTCGGCAATAGCCTACGCGGCAAAACCCTGGGAATCTTCGGATACGGAAGGATTGGTGCGACGGTGGCAGGCTATGGGAGAGCCTTCGGGATGAATGTTCTGGTGTGGGCACGCGAGGCATCGTTGCAACGCGCACGCAGCGATGGCTACGCGGTCGCGCAGAGCAAGCGCGCGTTCGTTGAAGCATGCGACGTGATTTCATTGCACGTGCGGCTGGTAAAGGAAACTCGGGGCATCGTTACCAGAAACGATTTGTCGTGCATGAAACCCACCGCATTGCTGGTGAACACGAGCCGGGCGTCGCTGATCGAGCCGGGAGCCCTGGTCGATGCTCTGCGATCAGGGCGGCCAGGCATGGCCGCCATCGACGTCTACGAAGAGGAACCATTGCGCGATCCTAACCACCTCATGCTCAAAATGGACAACGTTGTTTGCACGCCGCATATCGGATACGTGACGCGGGAAGAGTACGAGATCCAGTTCTCCGATATCTTCGATCAGATCACTGCCTACGCCGCAGGTAACCCCATCAACGTGGTGAACCCGAAAGTGTTCGACGTGTTGAAGGGCCGGGCAAAATCTTGATGATGTTCGCCATCGCGGAATGCATTACTCAAACGTTACCGCACCTTAACGACAAGTTTATGACTTCGCTGACCTGACAGTTCTATTCTCCTCTTCGCGATGGAAGGATGAGTTGTTTACCGCAAGTCCCTCATCGAGTCTGTGTCTGCAGCAACGTCTGTTGAACAGCCAGGAAATTTAATTGAAAGAAAACTGACAATTCAGAGCACTTAGAAAGGACTAAGCAACTATGAAGAAATATATGTTTTTGACACTTTTGACGGTCGGAGCCGCTTTAGGCTTGCTGTCAGTTATAGTGTCACTCCCAGTTCCCCAGGCGCATGCGCAGGACAACACAGCAGTGGTTTCAGTAATAACCGCGGACTTTGTTGCGCCGGCCGTGTTCCAGGCCGCCGGTCCGTCGGTAGCCTCGATTCAGAGCTCCGTCACTGAATACCGGGCTGCTCTCGGGGGACAAAACAATGGAATTGAGGGATCGAAGGACGACGGTCGCCGCGAGATCAACTGGGACGGCGGGGGCCTGAGCACGACCATCGATGACAACCCGATGGATCGCTTTCTTGGCCCACGAGGAGCCCTCTTCACGACGCCAGATGGTACCGGCTTCGCCCAGGCTACGCCCCAGGGTCTGGCAGAATTATTCAATAACCCAACCTACGGAACCATTTTCCACACGTTTAGCCAGTTTCGGTTATTCGCCGCGAGGGGGGGAAAGATCACGGACGTTGATTTCTTTGTACCTGGCGGCGGCAACATACGAACGACAACTAAAGGGTTCGGCGCGGTCTTTACAGATGTCGATCAGCCGGATGGGAGCGGACCTGGCGAAAAGCACGGAAACCGTCATGCCAGCACTCTGATGGAGTACTTCGGCGCCAACGGTGAGCTGTTGTTCAGCAGCTTCGTCCCCGCCTCGCCTGGAGATGGAGGCCAATCGTTCTTCGGCATTGTGTTTCCCGACGCGCGCATTGCACGCGTACGAATCACGAGCGGCAATGTGGCCCCGGGGCCGGATGATGATGTGAACCAAGATGTCGTGATGATGGACGACTTCATCTACGGCGAACCAAAGCGTCCTTAATGAATGGTCATGAGCCGCGTGCGTTGGGTCGTGGTATTCCGCAACCTAACAATTCTCCAGAGCGGGCGGGGACCCGCGGCCATGTCCTAGGCTGAACGCAGTACCGTGCTAATGCGGCGGACTTCGTTCCCAAAGAACGTGAGAGGTGAGACCTGTGCGTGCCCTGCAACGAATCCGTGCGTTGGGTCTGGGGAGGTTCCAATGCACGAGCGCCGGTCTTGCTTCTCACGTTCACGGAAACCCAATCGGGAATACGCCTTTGCATGCCAGCCCCAAATTACAGATTGACGCGAACGAAGATACGCGATCACTACATAGTAATTAAGGAGAGAAAAAATGAGCAAACGTACAAACGCTCTTGCCGAACGGCTCGAACAGGGGGCGCGGGAACTTTCCAACTTCGCTGACGCCCTTACAGACGCTGAGTGGCAAATTCGCGTACCAAAGGACGGGCGCAAGATCGGCGTCATCGTGCATCACGTAGCTAGCGCCTACCCTCTGGAGATCCAGTTAGCACTGTCGGTCGCCGAAGGTCAGCCGGTGGGTGTGACATGGGATACCGTCCACGAAATGAATGCTGAGCACGCCAGGAAGTACGCGAGCGTCACGAAAGAGGCAGCGCTGGATCTGCTTCGGCGCAACAGCGCTGCAGCCGCGGTCGCAATACGCAATCTGGATGACGAGGATCTCGATCAGGCCGCTCCGGTGTCGCTCAACTCCAGTGCTCCACTGACGTGTCAGTTCGTTCTTGAGGATCACGCCGTGCGCCACAGCTATCACCACCTTGCCCGTATGCGAGCAGCCTTGAGGCCAATAGTTCGTGCCGCCTAACAAGCGCATGAAGCTGATGATCGCGCCAGACAAGCGAGGCTGTGATCGATGCAATCGCGAGCGCTGAACAAGAAATCGGCGGTGGATAAGGGCAGGCGCTCGATTCAATCTGCGCCCGGATAACTCCTAACAACAAATAGAAAGCGGAGAATTTACATGAAACATTATCTATCTAGGATCAACATCAGTCTGCTGACACTCGTATTGGTAGGAGTCAGCGCGCTGACTGCACTGGCGGTTACCCGTCCTTTCCATCTGGTAGAGCACGGCACGCTGACAACAACCAAAGACGGCGACAATCTAAATCTCGTCACTGATGGAACGGGAACTGCGACCCACCTGGGGCGCTTTGACCTGCACCGCACGGCCACGCTCAAACCGACGATGGAGGGAGACTTGGAAGTGGACGGCCACGCCACACTCACTGCAGCGAACGGTGACAAGCTTGAGTCGTCGATAAAAGGCACCCTCAACCCGCAGACCGGCAAGGCCATTTTAGTTTATGAATGGCTGCCGGGAGGCACGGGCCGGTTTCAGAACGCAAGTGGCACCACCGTCTGGCTAGTCCAGGTTAATCCTCCTAATCCCGATGATGGGACCCAGACGTACGATGTGGTCGCGGATGGGATCATTAACTATTGAAACGTATTCCCTGTTGCGAGCTGATCTGGTGATGAAGCCGCGTTGCTTGGGTTGGGGCTACTCCGCAACCCAACGCGGCGTTTGGTACATGAAAGCTACTACGAGTCCATAACGAGCACAACTACTTATGAAATTTGCCAAGTCGATTTATCTGCTTTCAGGTCTTTACGGTCTACTCGTCTTGATTCCCCAATACTTTTTGAAGGCCAGGAATGGCATAGACTTTCCGCCGGCCATAAATCATCCCGAGTATTATTACGGCTTCATTGGCGTGGCCGTAGCTTGGCAAATAGGCTTCTTGATAATTTCAAAAGACCCACGGCGATATGGGCCATTGATGATTGCGACGGTGATAGAAAAATATAGTTACGGATTCCCGGTATTGGTCCTATATGTTCAAGGTCGCCTTGCAGTACCAATTCTCGTGACAGGTTTGATCGATCTGATCCTGGGAACACTCTTCGCTGTCGCTTACAAGAAAGTGGGCACTCAAATTCCCGCTGCTCTACGCTAGCCTTCAAACTGAGGCACACGAGGAACACAACGGTGCACGGTGTGTCGATCTTCTCGACTGACTCAATACTCAGCTTGCTCTTCGATTTCGAAAACCTAAAAACGTTACCGAACAATTACCGCAAGTTTATGACTCTCCTGCCTCACTAGCTCTATCTTCCCTACCTGACGGCTGGGTGTCTGAGTTGATTGGAAATAACTCAATGGACCAGACGGTCTATACACCAGAAGCCGGTAAGCCTTAAGCATAGATATGAGGAGATTGTATGAAGCATCAACTTGCAAAGACATTAACAAAGATCGCCTTGCTCGCTGTACTGGCGATGAGCATGGCAGTTGGGTCCACGAAGGGCCAGTCCCCGGCGTTTATGATCAGAGTAAACATTCCGTTCGACTTCGTTGTGGCCGATAAGCAGCTTCCAGCCGGCGAATATTCTATTAGTCGCGCTCCGCAATATTCAGGCGATAGCGTCCTGACGATCAGCAGCACGGATGGCCGTGTGAAGTTGTTTCGCTTAACAACTCGCGCTGAAACCCTGGTGCCGAAAGAAGAAGGGACACTGGTTTTCCACCGTTATGGAGATCAGTACTTCCTTTTCCAAGTCTGGCCGGCGGGCGCAAGCACCGGGAGGGCACTGTTGAAATCCCACAGTGAGCGTGAAATCGAGCAGAAAGCTCATGACTCAGCGGGA
Organism: Pyrinomonadaceae bacterium; assembly: GCA_036004125.1. GTDB lineage: Bacteria > Acidobacteriota > Blastocatellia > Pyrinomonadales > Pyrinomonadaceae > PSRF01. The sequence goes on from DASYRR010000307.1 coordinate 21,004, forward strand.
GCGACGGCGAAAAAGACTCAAATGACGGAGACGGTAAACATGGTGGGTGGTCCGCAATAAGGCGTTGGAAACTAACAACTCTTAATTCAACGGGATTGCCCTCAGTCCTAGGGCTGAATCACTCAGCGGGGTCGAGGCCATCCTGGGAGTAAGTCAATGGTTACGATAGATGAAAACATTCGACTTGCCGCTGCAGGTGACATGATGGCTTTCGAAGAACTCTATAGGTGTTACCGTCGTCGCGTCTACACTCGCTGTCTGCGCATGACCCGAAATGTGTCTGAGGCTGAAGACCTGACGCAGAATGTCTTCGTTCAGCTCTTCCGCAAACTCAAGACCTTTCGCGGCGAGTCATCGTTTGCTACCTGGCTACATCGGCTAACAGTTAATGAGGTGCTTATGCACTTTCGCAAGCCTGTTGTGAGGGTAGAGCTAACGACGGAGGACGACATGATTCCGACCCGAGTTGTGGTCGGGACGGAGGACCCTGCCCAAATGTCCCTGGTTGATCGCATCTCTCTCGACGAAGCGATCAGGCAATTGTCACCCGGTTACCGCGCGGTGTTCATCCTGCACGATGTCGAAGGTTATGAGCACCAACAGATCGGGCGGATATTGGGATGCGCCGTGGGAACATCGAAGTCGCAGTTGCATAAGGCACGAATGAAGCTGCGCCGTTTGCTCAAGAAGCGGGCCGCACCACAGCAAACGAGTTACGACTTAAATGCTCAGACCCTGAATCTGGATCTTCAACAGCAAATGGTTCGCTAGTTCCTATGAGAAGGCGTTTGTTCATAAAAAAGAGGCTAATCAGGCAGCGACGCGTTACTGCAAGAAGATCACAAAATCGAGGTGGTGCTCCTCCAAAAGCACATGCCCTACCGACGAAAGTCTCCCCAATTAAAGACTTCGTTTCAGAAAAGGAGACTACTAAAGTGACAAGAATTAACTTCAGGCACATCGCCACAGTTCTAATGACACTGCTTCTCGCCTCCAGCGTGTTTGGACAAACCAGCAAAGGATTTGTGACGGGAAATATCGTTGATCCCAACGGCGCCGTGATCATCGGCGCCAGTATCAGGATTACAAATGTAAACACAGGTGTTATGAGGGAGACCGTCTCTTCATCGGATGGAAGCTTCCGCATCGACGCCGTTGATCCTGGCAAGTACAAAGTAGAAGTCACTCAGAGTGGATTCAAGACTGTTATGCGTGAGAACGTTATAGTTGTCGCATCGCAAACTACCACAGCGCAATTTCAGCTCGAGGTCGGAGCACCGTCTGAGGTTGTCAATGTCACGTCAGGCAATGATGTGATCCTCCAGACTCAGGATGGCGCCCGCGTCAATACACTCGGCAAACGTGAGATCACCGACCTGCCGGTGCCGGCATTGAATCCGGCAAGCATCGTATTCACTCTGCCGGGGGTTGTCGATCCTGGTCCGCTCGCTGGCGGGTTCGTGCAAGGAAACGAGTTCTCAGTGAATGGTCTGCGAGCACGAGCGAACAACCAGTTGGTCGACGGCCTTGACAACAACGATAACTCCATCGCCGGCCAGTTCTATATCCCGACTCTGCGCGATGGCTACAGCGAAGTCACGGTGCTTCAGTCTGACTTCTCAGCGGAGTTCGGCCGCGCAGGTGGAGCCGTGGTTAACGTAGTTACTCGCAGCGGCTCGAATCAGTTTCACGGTTCTCTTTATGACGTGGTCAACAACAGCGCGTTCAACTCCCTGACTGCCAGCCAGAGAGCTGATGGCACGCGAAAGCCAGTAGCCGTTGAGAACACTTTTGGATTTTCGTTTGGTGGTCCAATCAAGAAAAATAAGTTGTTCTTCTTTGGCACCTATCAAGGCGACCGATTCCGCTCGGGCACGGATGCACGAGTACGAGTGCCAACTGCTTCAGGCTTTAATACTCTTCGTTCGTTATTTCCAGTGGGTGCGAACCCCGACCTTGATCGCTATCTAAGCATTGTGGGGAACCTCCGCGGCGAGCGCGAGATCTCCAGCGTGGCATTGGGCAGCGGCCGTGATGACATCGACTTTGGTGAGACCACGGTGAGCAGCACGCAGCCAGTAAATGATAATCAATATCTGGCAAGGGTTGATTGGACACCAACTCAAAAAGACAGTATCGCTTTTCGTTACGTTCTTGATGATCAAGCTTTCAATAACCAGTTTCCCGGGAACTCGCCCTTTCCTGGATTTGAAATTGACGTTCCGAGCCGCGTGCAAAATTTCTACGCAAACTACACTCGTAACCTTTCGACCGGAACCACTAACGAGTTTCGCTTTGGTTACGGTCGATTCAATGTGGAGTTTGCGCCGCGCGACCAACAGATCGGATTGGCCGGACCGGTCTTTTCATTTACCGGAGCCGGACTGGGCCAGGGGATCACGTCCGTCGGTCTGCCTAGCGTGTTTCCACAAGGACGCCGCTTTAACAACTATCAGTTCCAGGACACGATCTCGCACACTACCGGCAATCACACGTTGCGTTTCGGCGCGGACTTGAACGTCCAACGCTCGACACAAGACATTCCCTTCAACTCTCGCGGAATTCTAACCTTCGCAGGCGGCGGCGGATTCAATTCATTCGGAAACTTCGTCGATCAGTTTTCGGGCCGCGGCGGCGGTGGCGCCGCGATTCAGTTTGGCAGCCCGACAATCGTTCCTAATGCGTTCTATCAGAACTACTTCATTGACGACACATGGCGGGTGAAAGAAAATCTGACACTCAATCTCGGCCTTCGTTATGAGAATTACGGAACGCCGTTCAATGCGATCCGCTTTCCCGCTTTTGGTGGATTCGACCATCCCGTGGAAACCGTTGTCCGCCAGCAGCGCGACAACAATAACTTTGCTCCGCGCTTCAGCTTCGCTTACCAGCCTCGCTTCTTTAAAGGTTTCTTTGGCGGGAACAAGACTGTGATTCGCGGCGGCTTTGCGGTCAACTACGACTTCTTCTTCAACAATATTCTGAGCAACACTGCGGCCACGGTCCCGAACTCATTTGGTGTAACGAATTTTGGCGCTTCTTTGCCAGCCGGCACGGATCCTCGCGGCATTGCAAAGTTCGGCGTTGACTCGCTGCCAACTACCGGCAGTCCCGATCCCCTGGCCACCATAAACACGATTCCCAGCAACCTGGTCAATCCACAAACGTACGTCTACAACTTCGGCGTTCAACGTGAGTTGCCGTTCAATCTGATTGCCGATATTGCTTACGTCGGTTCGCGCGGTACACGTTTGTTTATAAACGAAGAGTTTAATCCCGGTATCGGCGGCTTTAACACGCTCGTTCGTGCTTTCCAGAATCGCGGTTCTGTTGTGGCGCGCACGAATGGCGGCGACTCAAGTTACAACTCGTTGCAAGCGCGGCTTGATCGCGGGTTCAAAAGTGGTCTGTTGTTGCGCTTCGCTTACACGTTCTCGAACGCAGTCGACGACGTGAACAGCGAGGTGTTCGCTACTACTGGCGGCAGTAGTCTCGCATCGAATCCGTTTGACCGAAGAGTGGATCGAAGCCTCGCATCGTTTGATGTGCCGCATCGTTTTGTTGCCACCTTTATCTACGAAGTCCCAAGCCTGATGAAATCGGGATTAGGCGAGACATTGCTTGGTGGTTACTCAATCGCCGGCACGTATCGGCTGCAATCAGGCAACACTCAGACTCCGTTCGTTGGCGGAATCGATCTCAACGGCGACGGGAGCGCTTTCAACGACCGCCCGGCCATCAGCAATCCGAACGCGCCACCAAACTCAGTTGGCTTCTCGAACTTCATTGCCGAGAACTTTATCTCTGGAGTGACTTCGCGCACGGGCTTCTCCGATGTGAATGGCAATCCAGTCAACGCAGCGGATGTTCGTTTCCTGGTGAGCGAGTCAATTCGGACCAATCTTGCCGGTCGCAATATCTTGCGCGGGCCCAGACAGAACCGCTTGGATCTGAGTTTGACGAAGGCAATCAATCCTGGCTTCACGCGTTTGGAGAATGATCGCTTCGAGATTCGCTTCGATTACTTCAATGCATTCAATACGCCGCAGTTTGCTCCGGGAACAGGCGATGTGACAGACACGACGTTCAACGATTTCCGGTTCAATTCCGGCAATCTCAACATTGGTAACGTGAATGCTGGACGCATCGGACAGTTTCAGCTCCGGTACGTGTTCTAGAGCCTTCCACACACAAAGATGCCAGTGAAGGGCGGCTTCTCAAGACCGCCCTTTTCTGGAGTGTCTTTGCGACTGGACGGAATTTTCGACCGTTGCTCATTCGTGACCAACGATTGGAGACAAAGCGGGAATATTTACCCGGGCAAAAGGTACTTTAGCTGAAGCAAGGTAGGAGGTAAGTAAGACGATGACGAAGCGCAAGAAACTAATATGGCCCAATGTGTTGCTTGTTGTTCTGCTGGTTTCGCCAGCACTGGCAGTTGGCAAAGGAAATTTGTCAGAAGGTCAAATTTCGGACGAGGTTGTTACACTCAACAACCGGGCTGTCGCGGATGCCCAGTCCGGTCGATATCAGGAAGCAATCGACCTGCTCACGGAAGCGATTTCGCAACGGCCTGACTTCGCTATGGCCCACTATAACGTTGCGCGTATTTACCTGACCCAGGGCCATTTCGCTCTTGCTATCGAAGCTTTCAAGCAAGCAGTAATGCTTAATCCGACACTCACAGAAGCGCACCATCACCTGGGTATTTCATATAACAAGAGCGGAAACTTTGCGGAAGCAATTGAGTGTTTCACGCGTGCGCTTCAGCTCAAGCCGCATCATGCTGATTCGCTGAGTGAGCTGGGTTTTGCCTATTCTGCACTGGGCCGCTATCAGGAGGCACTTGAATCCTGCAAAGAGGCTATTCGACTCAAACCAGATCTGAGCGACGCGTACAACAACCTCGGAGTTGCGTATACCAGGTTGGGCCAGCGCGCCGAAGCGATTGAAGCTCTCGAGCATGCTGTGAGCCTCGAACCAAACTGCGCAGAGTTCCAAAACAACTTGGGCTACGTGTACGCTGATGCGGGCCAAGTCAAAGAAGCGATCGCTAATTATAAACAGGCGCTGCGGCTCAAGCCGAATTATCCTGAAGCCCTCAACAACTTTGCCTTGGCCGACAGCGCATTTGGCCAGTATGGCGAGGCTATCGAACTGTTGCAGCGAGCGATCCGGCTTAGACCAGCTATGGCGGAAGGGCACTACCACCTTGGATATGTCTACAGTAAAGCAGGTCGTCAAAAGCAGGCCATCGAGTCATATAAGCAAGCCATCTTGCTCAAGCCAGGCCTGGCTGAAGCTCACAACAATCTGGCCATTCTCTACCTTCAGCGCGGCGAGCGGGGTTTGGCCCTGGACCAATATAGTTCGCTCAAACTGATCAATTATGAGATGGCGGAGAAGCTCTTTGCCGCGATCTACAAAGACAAGATTCTAAGCGTTAGAGAACAGTAGGATTATCAAGTTACAATCAGTTTCACACCACGGCACTATGCTCTCTTACTCGTGCAGCGCTAATTGCAGTCCAAACACTGCCGCCGTTGTCGTTCGAGTTCTCCTTCCTGAATCACGCGCAACAGCTCAACGCATCGCTGAGTCGCAAACGCATGATGGTACCCTGGGGTCATTGTCACAACCAAAAGCAAGAACGTTATTACGAGGGTTCGCATGGCATCGGTATCCTAACGAGACAGACGAATGAGGGTGAACTGTCAAAAACGGATTGGTTTCCGACTGGAGTCGATAAGAATACCCGGGTGGCTCTATTTGCTCGGAACCTGCAATTGAATCCAGGCGAGTTGCAGTCTGCCGTGATCGTCAGGTTGATAGCCGGCAATAATCAGATTTTCGACGTGCCCGCCGAAGACGTGCGCATGATTCCGAATTCAGAGTTCACGCAGGTGGTAATAAGACTACCGAATAGTCTGGTGGCCGGTACGTGCACGGTATCGATCCGAGCTCATACACGAGTAAGCAATAGCGGCACAATCAGAATCACACCATAGCTCTGTAATCAAAACTGCAACTTCAAAGACACTTGGACCGCACGTGGCCCACCGGACTGATATGCCGAGTTCAAGCCAACGCTGCCGACATTATTTCCCAGACTTCTTCCGAACATCGCGGTCGAGCGTCCGAAGAGCCCGCTGTTGAGATCGCCGGCAGGATCGCCAAAATTTGGTCGATTGAAGACATTAAAGACATCCATTCTGAATTGCAGGTTCATTCTTTCCGTAATGGCAAAACGCCTACGCAGCGCCAAATCCATCTGCCTTAACGAGAAACCACGCAGAGCGTTACGGCCCAGTGTGCCCTGGCGCGCGGTTTCGGAGATCGTGAACGCTTCGCGATTAATGGCTCGTCCGCCTGGAAACGATGAATCATGAAGATAAATTGGGACTGCAGGAACTAAGTCTGGACGAAAGCTGAAAGGCCCAAAGCCGATATCACGAATGAAGAATATGTCTATAGGAGCAGCCGTCCGCGCGGTGAGTATCCCGTCGACGGACCAGTTGCGCAACAGTCCCTTACCGAATGCGCCAAGAGGCGGACGAGGAATGTTGTAGGTGATCGCTCCAGCAAAGGAGTGGCGCACATCGAAGTCAGATGATGCTCGCTCGAAACGCGGATCAATGATTATTGACGGAGGGTTAGGAAAAGAATCGTTGGATGCATTGTCGATCGAATGCGACCACGCATAGGCAAGATGCGATTGCAGACTCCTTGACAGTCGACGTTGGAATTGAAGTTGAAGCGCGTTGTAGCTCGAAGCCGCCTTGTTGGTCGTAATGAAGACTTGCCCGAAGTCCGGGTTTGGGTTGACAAGCAGCTCTTGGCGGAGCAGGCGGCGACCCAGGGCACCGATATACGAAATCGACAAACTGCGCTTGGATCCGAGCGACTGCTCAAAGTCAACATTCCACTGCATTGTCAACGGCAGTTTGAGGAATGGATCTGAAGCTTGAATTCGACTGACCGGCGGCGCAAGGCTCGGATGGGGCGGTTCCGCTAACAATGGATCCAACGGATAACTAACATTAGATAAGACGCGTCTTCGCAGATAGGGAAAAGAGACAGCGGCATTTGCGAGCGAGCCTGAGCCTAAATCGTAAAAGACGCCAAAGCCGCCGCGCACCACAGTCTCCCACCCCCGACGCTCAGATAATTGATAAGCAGATCCGAACCGTGGTGCGAAATTATTGTAAGTCGCCCGGTAGAAAGGCGTGCCCGCCGGAGCTAGAGAAAGCGATTGCTCATCGTCCAGTCCTCGCACTGTAAAGAGCGACTGCCCATCTCTCCCCTTCGGCGGTGGGTTGAACTCCCAGCGCAATCCGTAGGTTAAAGTCAGGCGACGCGAGAGTTTCCAACTGTCCTGTGCATAGGTGGAAAAGTTTGTGAAGACCAGCCCTACTCTGTCTTGCGTTTGTACCGCGACTGACGATGCAATTCCGGTGAGTGCATCGACTATGCCATTGAATGAGGCGGACTGCTTATATTTCCATTGGCCGTAAACCGGAGTCAGACGCCGATAGTCAACCCCGAATTTAACTTGATGCGAGCCTGCCAGGATCGAGATGTTTTCAACAAGATTTAGTTGATGCTGAAAGTTGGTTGCATCTTTCCCAACCGACAATGAGACATTGCCACCGAGGCTAAACCGATAAAGTGAGTTCTGGGCTGACGAAAGAATCGGAAAGACTAAAGAGTCGTCGAAAGTTTCGGCGTCACCAAAATCGTCAATCTGAAAATATTTTCCGCCTCTGGTTAAGCTGTAGTTAAAGCGAAGATCGTGCCCGACTTTCGGAGTGATGGCCTGGGTTGCGCCAATGGTCAGGGTTTGCGTACTGAAGGCCATCTGGAGTGTCGTGTTTAGGCTGGTATTCGCTCCTCCCCGAGTTTCCGTTTCCGAAGCCTCAAAGCTGTAGCGACCAAATAACGAGAGGTTTTCACCAAGTCTCTGGTCTATGCGGACGCTTGTTGCCTGCAAGGTTGCCGCATCTGTGTAACTGCTGGAAAAACGCGCGAACCCATTCGCAGTCTCCTCGCCATTTGGTACAGGGAAGGCATTCAGGAACGGCTTCATATCTTCTGGCGCAGCATTCCGCGCGAACATTGACGGCACATCAATATTGGCCACCTGCGGCAGGCGCAACCGGAGCGCCTCATAAGAACCGAAGAAAAATGTCCTGTCCTTGATGATTGGTCCGCCAAAAACACCGCCGAAATTGTGGTGACTCAATTGCGCCTTACTCAAATCGTCGCGATTCGCGAACCAGTCGTTGGCGCTCAGGGCTCCACCACGAAAATATTCAAATAGACTGCCGCGAAACTGGTTAGTACCAGATCGAGTTTGCACCAGTACTTGAGCGCCAGGTGTACGGCCAAACTCAGGCGCAAAAGTGCTCGTCAGAATTTTGAATTCCTGCAACGCGTCAATCGAGAAAAGGCTGTGAGTCGTACCAAGCGCCGTGAGACCAGGCAGAGAACCCGAGCCGGACTGGCCCAGCCCATCGGCCCCCGCAGCGACCCCGATGTTGGCACTGACGCCATCTACCATGAAGTAATTAGAGTTCGCGCGTTGGCCGTTTACACTAAACTGTCCCTGTTCAGCAAAAGTTGGCTTGGTAGTCGTGACTCCCGGCGCAAGTGATATGACAGGCTGAAGACTACGCCCACTCAGCGGCAGATTCTCAATCACCTGCCGGTTGATGGTCGTTGCCACTACCGCTGACCGCTGCACTATGGAACTATCAGCATCGACCGTTACCGTTTCACTAACCTGGCCTACCTTGAGTTGAATCTTGAGAGCAAGCTGGTCGTTAACCTTGAGCGAGAGTCCTCTAATTTCAGCAGTGGCGAATCCCTGCTGCTGAACCGCCACCGTATAGTTGGCGGGCGGAAGTTCGCTAATAATGAAGATGCCTGCGCGGCTGGTCGTCGTCTCTTTTCTTATTGTTTTGCCGAAATCCTTTACCGATACTTTTGCTTCTGGGACGACGGCGTCATTCTCGTCCACGACAGTTCCCAGTAACGTACCCTTCGCCAGCGGCGGGTCGGCGAAAAAGGATGTCCCCTTGAACACTCTTTGACTTTGGCCCTGAATTCCATGGACTGGTGAAAGGAGTAGACAGAGAGATACCAGAGCCGTTTCGAGTGAAGCGTTGCGAGATACAGGTCTCACGATCTCCGCCCTTAGTGATAGTTGCTATGGAGGGGTTCAGCGAATTCTACGATAGGCATTAGTCGTTATACAAGAACTGACAACGCACGGTTCAACCCCAATTGCGCTAAGCGCGTGTTGGAATGGACAAACTTAAAGGTAAGATTTGTGTGGGGTAACCAGAATATCCACAGTCTCGTGGGAATTCGTGGAGAACGGCGCGTCTCCCTTGATCAAAAGTGTCTCATCAAGCGCGCCGGTTAAGGTAAGGAGTTGGATCGATGATCGGACGGAGGCAGGGACCGCGTATTTCATGGCTTTGCAATACAGGGCAACGCATCGTTGCTTCGTCTTCAATTCTTCTTGTCTGCTTAACATTGGTGAGTCTTGTGCACCCGTCCCCTCACGTCGCGTGGTCATTTCAAGAAGACAGCAGAATAACTGCGGCACAGCAGGTCTTTGCTGAAGGCCAGCAGCTACTTGCTGAGGGTACGGCGGTCTCGCAACGCAAAGCCCTTGAAAAATTTGCGGAGGCTTCCACGCTGTGGCGCAGTATTGGTGACAAAAGGCGAGAAGCTATCGCTCTCAGCTTTATCGGTAAGGTCTATGATCTTCTGGGCGATAAAGAGAAAGCGCTCGACTACTACACTCAGACACTTTCCCTCGTACGCACGGTTGGCGATCGCTCGAGCGAAGCTGTCACTCTTAACAACATCGGCTTGATCTACGATTCACTTGGCGAGAAGCAGAAAGCCCTCGATTACTACAACCGAGCGCTTCCCATTCTCCAGGAAACAAATAACACGCGCGTCAAAGGTATTACGCTGGTCAACATTGGTCTGGTCCAGGATTCAACCGGCGAGAAGCAGAAGGCGCTACAGTCTTATCAACAATCGCTTACGTTGCTGCGCGCGGCGAGTGATCGCGCTAGTGAAGCCGTTGCCCTCAACAACATTGGATACCTTTACGATTCAATCGGAGAGCAGCAGAAGGCGCTGGCTTATTTCTCTCAGGCACTGCCTATCCTGCAAGAGATAGGTGAACGCCGCATTGAAGCTATCACTCTCAACAATATTGGTTATGTTTACGATGGCCTGGATGAAAAGGCAAAGGCTTTGGAATATTACAATCGCACCCTTCCAGCTCTGCGCCTGGTTGGAGATAGACGGATGGAGGCGGTCACGCTCAATAACATCGGCCTGGTCCAGATGGCCCTTGGTGATAACAAGAAGGCGCTCGATTTTTTCAACCAGGCCCTGGAACTGAGGCGAGTTGTCAAGGATCGTCCTGGCGAAGGGGTCACATTAGGTGATCTCGGGTCGGTGTATGCTCTTCTCGGTGAAAATGACAAAGCCCTCGATCTGTACGGGCAAAGTCTTCAACTCAGCCGCGCCGCCGAAGACAAAAGCACCGAAAGCTCAACGCTGCGTCGTATCGCGCTCTTCCAAATGAATCATGGCCAACTCGAGGAAGCTCGCAAGAACCTCGAAGCTGCACTCACTATCGTCGAACATTTGCGTACCAGAATAGCGGGCCAGGAATTGCGCTGGTCTTATTTTGCTTCAATCCAGGAGTTCTTTGAATCGTACCTCGATCTCCTGATGCGGCTTCATCGCGCTAATCCAACTAAGGGCTACGACGCCTTGGCGCTTCAGGCCGCCGAACGCGCTCGCGCCCGTAGCTTGCTGGACAGCCTCGTAGAAGCCCATGCGAACATTCGCGAAGGTATTGCCCCTGTGCTGATGGAACGAGAGCGGATGTTACGTCAAAAGCTTGACGCGACGGCGGAACGACAGGCGCGACTGCTTGTCAGTGAGACCACGGAAGCACAAGCGACAATCTTGAAGCGCGAGATGAATAAGCTGCTGACACAATACGAGGAGGTCGAAACGGAGATCAGGGCAAGCAGTCCGCGTTATGCATCGTTGATGCAGCCTCAGCCTTTAACATCTAGTGCCATTCAACAACAAGTGCTCGATGAAGACACGCTATTGCTCGAATTTGCGCTCGGTGATGAAAAGAGCTATGTCTGGGCTGTGACGCCTGCTTCAATTCAAGGTTTCGATTTGCCGCCACGCAATACGATTGAGACTGCAACCCGTCGCGTCTACCAGTTATTGACCGAACGCAACAAACACGTGCGATTTGAAAAGCCTGCCGTGCAAAGTGGAAGGATCGCCAAAGCCGACGCTGAATATGTTTCGGCGTCCATCTCTCTGAGCCAAATGCTGCTCGGCCCGGTTGCTCCGTTGTTGCAGAAGAAACGATTGTTGGTCGTCGCCGATGGCGCGCTCAACTATCTGCCTTTCGCGGCATTGGCTGAGCCTACTCGTAACTTACCGTTAGTTGTCGAACACGAAATCGTGAGCTTGCCATCAGCCTCAACACTATCAGTGCTGCGCCGCGAAGTAACCGACCGCAGCAAGTCGCCAAAGACGCTGGCAGTGATCGCCGACCCTGTATTTGACAAAGACGATGTTCGTCTTGTCCGGCCTAAGCAAAGCGGACCAAAAAGTAGGCCAAACAACAGGTCGATTGGAGTCAAAAGCATTTCAGACTTCGTGAAAACTGATGGCTCAATGTTCCTGCAGCAGTCAGAATCCGATGAAGTTACGGAGATACATCGCCTTCCATTCACGAGGCGAGAAGCTGAATCGATCCTTGCGCTGGTGCCTGAGACAGATCGTTTCAAAGCGCTTGATTTCGATGCTAACCGAGCAGTCGTGACCAGTTCGATCTTGGGCCAGTACCGGTACGTTCATTTCGCCACGCATGGTTTTCTCAACGCAGCGCATCCGGAGTTGTCGAGCATCGTGCTCTCATTGGTAAATCATCAAGGCATCGAGCAGGACGGTTTTCTCTGGGCCAACGAAGTTTACAATCTGCGCCTGCCAGCTGAGCTGGTGGTGTTAAGCGGTTGCCGCACCGGACTGGGGAAAGAAATCAAGGGCGAAGGATTAGTCGGAATGACGCGTGGCTTTATGTACGCAGGATCGAAACGCGTACTGGTTAGTCTTTGGGACATTTCTGACGAATCTTCGGCAGCGCTAATGGCGACTCTCTACAAAGCCATGCTGAAGGATCACAAAACACCGGCAGCGGCCCTCAGAGCTGCGCAGATTGAAATCATGAAAGACCAGCGTTGGCAAGCGCCGTATTACTGGGCCGCGTGGGTGCTGCAAGGCGAGCCACGGTGAGGGCCATCAGTTACTTTCGCTGCCGCGCGCTTTCAATGGCGGCTACTAACTCTCTGCTTATGGCTGAAGTCACTCCCAGCGCGGAACCGCGATACGCGCGATTAGAGTTTGAGTTAGACCAGATCATTTTGCCACGCGCATCGATTAGTTGAACGACGACTCGGATTGCCTCTCGGTCGCCACCGGCCTCTTTTGAGACGGAAACCTCCAACAGCGCGTCAGCCTTGTCACGATTGCTTACCAATTTAATTAAGCCACTTGAACTAATCTTCTCACTGAGCGATTCGCGTACTCCTTGCACTGAGATCGCGTCGCCACCAACCATCTCCACGTAAACGTTTTTCACGGCGCCTAGCGGCACGGTTCGAAGTTTCTTTAGAGCTCTGGTTTCTGATGCCGTATCCGCCGTTGATTCCGTTTTAGTGTCATCATCTGGTTGACCCGGTTGATGAGTCGGATTTCCAGCTTGACTTGACGGTCCAACGTGTTGGCGCGAGATCTCTGCTGTTTTTGAGGCTTTGTTGCTGGTCACTGAGTTGTCTTTAGCCGGAATTTCAGTTCCGTTTGGCGTGGAGGCATGCTGGTTCGCTGACACTAGATTTTGTTCAATCACGGGTGCATTTTTGTGCCGCGCATACCTAATTATGGCAAATACAGCGAAGGCCAATACAAGAATGGTAAGCGCCGGCGCGAGAGCGCTGCGACCGTTCCAGATGGCCTGAGACAGCCGCCCGCTACCACCTCTCCCAATTAATTGGCCAAAAAGGAGGGACATGGCACGGAATGGATTCGTCTCGCGGAAGCTGATCTCAACAGTCGCGCCTGTCTCACTCGCTCCAGGAATTGTGTGGATTGAGATCTTCTGTCCGCCTTCAAGGATGATCGATGCATCCACCGGGCGAATTCCATCCTCGTCAGCATCGGTAAGAACATGTGAGGCGAGTAACAATTCTTCACCGGTGTTGTCGTGCGAGCGAACCTCTATTAGCTCTGCGTCCCTGTCGAGACCAAACCGGGTATTGGTGGTCTTGGAAAGATCAATACGAGCATGCTCAACTCCGTCCACCATGATACGCAAAAGCCCAGCGCCCGCTGTCTTGCGACGAGCGGCATTACGATCGAGTGAGCTTGTGATTGCCTCGAACTCCCTGTCGTTCAACTCCGGCGGATTGCGACGGTTATTATTCGAGCCGTTGCCGTTCATCTTACCTGCATAGAAGAAACGCGGAATCTCCAAACGGGTTTCAGGCGCATCAAGATGTAGATTGGTGGTCAAGCGTTGGAAGCAGTCCGGATGAAGGATCGCATGTATGCGACGCACTTCAACCTTATCCTCTTCATTCTCCTTGATCGCTGAGAACGAAGGAATTCCGTCAATGATCGGATCGATGCCAGCCGGTACGAGACAAGGAGTCTGCCAGGGTGTGAAATAGTCCAGACATTCGCGGACAAGTTCAACGAACCGATGCTGATTGTCGTCGGACTGGAATCTCTCTTCACCTCGAGGTCCGCGACAGACGTTAATGAGGTCGCCGAAGCGTTGCTTCAATTCCTGCACGAGAACTCCTTTTCGTGAGCGATAGTAATAGTCATCTTTAACGCGGTCAGGGTCTTGAATCACAGCGTTGTAAATCTCCATTGTTTCAGCTGTTGTGTAGCTGTGCAGAAGACGGCTCAAACCGAGGGTGACATAGAACGAGTTGCGCTTGATGGTTTTCTTCGTGAGGTGCTTGATGAAATGAATGATCAGCTCTTCTTCACCTACACTCGAACCTTCCCGCTCGAGAGCGGTCTCGTAAGGTTCGGATTCGATATAAATCAGCCGCTGTAGAAGATGCAGTTCGTTGAATAAAATGGTGTTTCGCGAACCATTTGAGCGTGTGCGACGCGACCAGGGACGACCCGTAGGTATGTAATAGAGCCTCTTGCCCTGTTTTCCGACGGCAACCTCCAGCTTAGCCAGAGCGTCCGTCACCACACGCAGTGCAGTATTCCTATCACCCACTATGAAGCAGGCAAGATGAAACGCACGGCTTAGTAGATCCTCGCTAAGGTTAAGACCAATCACCGGATACTCTATTCAGGTGCGCTCTATTCGCAGGCGCACCGGATATGATTGCGTCGAATACACCTTTATCCACAATCATACAGGGCAGAGTGAGAATTCAGCGTGTCATTTTTAGAATGGCTAGCACGTGAAATTTCCGAGAATGCCACGCTCCTCAAATCCGTAAACAGGTAGACTCCTCCAGACCCATTTACCCTTTCGTTAGACAAAATGTTTTCTACTAGGACAGGTTTGCGCAAAGACGCGACACCTTTAACCCCTACGAATGAACCTTGCTGTCAGCAGTTATGTCTTGTCTGCAGCAAAACAGAAGGAGAATTCTACATGAATAGCGGGCGAATATCGGCACGTACAGTTATCGCTCTTTTGTTGCTCTTCATTTTTGGAGGCGCTTGCTTCTTAAATGGTGGTATCAGTAAGGCCGCCTCATCGACAAACCGGCTATTGTTGAACGCCAAATCCGGACCTCATATGGTCGTTTTACAGGGCAGTAAGAATGGAGCTGCAGGTCAGATGCCGGCTTTCTTCGATGGTGAATTGTTCACAGTAAATATGAAGGAGATGCCAAACTCGGATCCGTTAATCGAGAACAATCCAAGCATCAACGAGATCTTTGCATCGAACGATTTGGACGAGGAACAGGATTTCATTCCCGTGATTGATGCAATTCAGGGTGAAGGGTTCAATCCGTTGTGGCTACAAATCCTAATCGTCTTCAATCCCGGTTTTACACCACACCAGTTCACTTCTGAAGAGGAGATTGAAGCAGCTGCCGCCGGACCCAATCCCGAAATCACCTTGGTAGAGACGGACGAAGTATACCGATGTTCTATTGTTGGTCATTAGCAGCGGCGATGCTCAAGAGGTAATTGTTTATGCAGAACCAGGTGTCGATCCACTGTTAAGTGAGCTAATCGGAGACTTGTTTCGGTCCCCCAAACGGAAGTTTCGGGGGACCGACTTTTTTTGTTAGGAGTGGTGACGGTCAAGGCCTACTTGGCTTTGTCATAGCCACAAGGAGGAATGAAATGGGAACGCAGCAGGAGATTGGATACGCCCTCTTGAGAGTCACTTTTGGGTTCGTTTTTTTATTTTCTGGCATTGGAAAGTTTCGTGCAGGCCTGGGCAATTTTGCAGGCGGCATGCTCCAACAGTTTTCAGGGAAACTTCCAGGCGTGCTCGTGCAACCATTCGCTTACAGCCTGCCGTTTGCAGAAACGATACTTGGAGCCCTGATTGTCTTCGGACTTTTCACAACCGCAGCGCTTTCGTTATCGGGCCTTCTTCTCGCAGCTCTAACGTTCGGCACAATCATGCTAGGCGAATTCGCGACAGTTGCGCACAACACTCAATACGGCCTGGTGAATTTCGTACTTTTGTGGGCTTTTGCCCACAACCGCTATTCACTCGATGAAGCAATTCGTGGTGGACCATCAGCTGTTAGTCGACAAAACTGAAGTCAGAAAGGAGTTTTTATTCGGAAAGAGGAGGGAGAATATGAAGTCGTTAAAATTCAAGGTAGTCTTAGCTACAAGCGTTTTCGTGGTTGTCGTTGCCGCAGTTGGTTACGGATTAACACTCGGCATCGTCGCACGGTCTGAAAACGGTAGGAAATTGCAAATGTTTAGCGGAGCAAATCCCATAGCGCTCGGCTTGACGACACTTGCCAGCAGATCGACTGCTCCGGTGCGTTTTCGAATCGATCCCAAGCGAAGCGACCTTATGGTACGCGCGTTTTCTGGGGGCGTACTATGGTTCAAAGGCCACGATCATTTCGTTAGACCTGGCGACTATTCGGGCGAAGTGGAACTTACGCCAACCGCTATAACTCCTGCATCGTTATTGCTCACAATTCGCGCCGCATCAGTTGAAGAAACTCGACCTATCTTTACGCCTCCTCAAAAGAAAATCATTAACAAAGAACTCGATGAGATCGTCCTTGAACCGGCGAAGTATCCGGACATTGTCTTTAAAAGCACCGAGGTAACCGGCAAGCTGAAAGAAGACGGTCATTACGAAGCGAAAATTGGTGGCGACTTAACGCTTCACGGCGTGACTCGTCACATCACAATTCCTGCCGATGTCACACTTGATGGTCTCACTAGTCTAAGGGCGCGTGGCGAAGTTGAGTTCAATCGCAGCGACTTTAAAGTCAAAGCAACTTCGGCGATGCATGGCACTATTCGCGTTCGCGACAAATTGAAACTTACGTTCGATATAGTGGCTACAAAATATTGATCATTTATGTTAGGCCGCCAGAGACAACTTCGACGCGTCGTAATCACTGGCATGGGGTGTGTCACGCCAATAGGAATTGGACGCGAAGCCTTTTGGTCTGCGCTGTGCAACGGAGAAAGCGGCGTACGTCGAATTGAGGCCTTCGACGTTTCCAATGCTCCCGTAAAGATTGCTGCTGAAGTTCGTGGCTTTGATTGGGAAGCGCAACTCAATCCAAAAGATCGTAAACACGTACCGAGAACGGTGCCGCTGGCATTAGCCGCCGCCCGAGAGGCACTTGATGACGCGAATCTATTTCCGAGCGATTTGGCGCTCGAAGAGCGACGCGCGATTGGCGTGGTGCTGGGCACGGGGGGCGGTGGACTGGCGTTCACTGAGCAGCAGTATGAATATTGGTATGTTGGTCCAACAACCAAAGCCAGTGTCTACACCATTGCTTCGTCCACCCACGGCAGCTTGTCAAGCGAACTATCGATGGCGTTTGGCATGCGAGGTTTGTCCCACGTGATCTCTACCGGATGCACAAGTTCGAGTGACGCAATTGCCTATGCGGCTGAGCACATCGCACTGGGCAGACAAGATGTAATGATTACAGGCGGTGTTGATGCGCCAATCGCGGCGGGCATAGTGGCCGCGTTTAATCTCATGACTGTATTGACTACTAATTGGAATGACGAGCCACATCGCGCTTCCCGCCCCTTTGCGCGTGACCGCTCTGGAATCGTGTTAGGCGAGGGCGCGTGGATCTACGTGCTCGAAGAATTTGCGCATGCAAGAAGGCGACGTGCGAATATCTATGCAGAAGTGATCGGATACGGTGCCACCTGTGACGCCTATCACCGCGTGCGGCTTGAAGCGAGTGGAGACGAGCCAGCGCGGGCGATGCGACTGGCAATGCAAGATGCAAGACTTGAACCCAAGGATATCGATTATGTAAACCTGCATGGAACTTCAACGGTCTTGAATGATCGTATCGAGACTGGTGCGCTAAAGCTGGCTTTCAATAGCTGCTCGGCAAAGATTCCGATGTCTGCGACAAAATCGCAGATTGGCCATCCACAGGGCGCTAGCGGCGCTGCCGGATTGGGAGCGGCATTATGCGCAATGCATAAGCACAAGATTCCACCAACAATCAATTTGGACGATCCCGATCCTGAATGCGATCTTGATTACGTGCCCAATCAAGCGCGAGAAGCAAACGTCCGAGTAGCGCTGTGTAATTGCATTGGTTTTGGATCTAAGAATAGTGCTCTGGCTGTTAAGAAGTTATGAGGAGACTAGGTTTTGACCTATTGAAGTGAGACTTGAACAGGGTGTCGCCAGAGAATTCGTCCTTTATTGTCTTTTGCATTGACATCTGCTCCGACAGTCAAAAGTGCATTTACACTCTCCGTGTCCCCGTCAAGCGCAGCATGCATCAGCTCCGTGTGGCCATTCTCGGATTCGCTTAGCTCAGCATGTGTGATCACTGTAGCCGCCTACTCTAACGCTTTTTCGGTTGTTTCAGCCTCACAACTTCCACCGAGCACGGCGCATGACCCACAACTGACAAGGCGACGCTTCCCAGGAACAGGCGCTTAATGCCGGTGTATCCATGCGAGCCTAGTACAACCAGGTCGGCCGACCATTCGCGCGCTTCGTCCACAATCACTGTAGCAGGGTGGCCAGTGCGTATTACCGCTTCTACTTTAAGTTCCTTTCTCTTCAGATGCTCAGCCGTCTTCTTCGTCAAGTTACTTGCACGCCTCTGCATCTCTCGATCTAAGGTTTCGAGACTTTCGCGCCCGCCGTACCACGGTTCTACGGCAATGGCTGGATAGGGCTCCACGACCGATAGGACCCGCACCGTTGATCTAGCGGGCCATGGACGCTTGGCCACTTCTTTGATGGCTGCAGCGGAATATTCTGAGCTATCGACTGCCAAGAGTATCTTCATATGATTTCATCCACGATTCCGTCTACGAATTCGGGCAAAACTGCGGATCGGAAGCGGAGTACAGTCTTTGTCTTGTCCGCCGATTCAATTTTCAATGCCGCATTCGCACCCTCTGGCGTTCTTAAAAGCCAAACATGCGCTGGTTCTATGATGGCATGCTTGACGTGATCTTCCGCGGACTTGCCAAGATCGATTGCTATCGCCGTAGACTTATCAACTGTAGGAGTGAGTGAGATACCTTTAAGCGGCAATTCGCGAGGCTCATGTTGCACGTCAAGTTCCTGGCCGAAGACTTCGAGCTTAGCGAGCCAGCCCTCATGCTGGCGGCTAAAGATGTCAAAAAAGGACCGCCATTCGTCTCGCGGAATTTCTCGCGTCTCCATATCGTTGGGTCTACTCCTATATTCCCAATGGAAAAGTCTCCGGAGACTCCCGGCTTTCCCACTTGTGCATACCGTTTATGAAGAGTGTGCCAGCTCTTGGTGTTGCTCAGCGTATTCGTCTCTCGCGTCTTCGAGTAGCTCGCTAACCTCTTTATCGGTCGTCTGCGAAAAGTCTAGATACCACTGACCCACGCCCAAAAATGGCTCTGGTGTTGTGGCACAGACGATCTCGTCAACACCCATGAGATATTCGTCACACGTTTGCGGCGCAGAAACCGGAACAGCAACGACGATGCGAGCCGGGTTTTGTAACCGCAGCGCTGCAGCGGCCGCACGCATGGTCGATCCAGTTGCCAGGCCATCGTCCACCAGGATCACCGTCTTTCCTTGTATATCTGGTTCCGGACGATTGCCACGATAAGCAAGCTCGCGTCGTTGGAGCTCTCGAAGCTCTTTCGCTGCCACAGAATCAATCACGCTCGAGGGAATTTGCAGATATTCGACTACATCGTCATTGAGAACCCGCACGCCGCTCGTTGCGATGGCACCCATTGCCAACTCCTCATGACCGGGGACACCAAGTTTTCTGACGAGGAAAATATCGAGCGGCGCGTGCAACGCTTTTGCTACTTCAAAAGCCACTGGTACACCGCCGCGCGGCAGTGCCAGCACCAATACATCGTCGCGATTCGCATAATGAGATAGCTCCGCGGCCAAATGTTTTCCTCCCTCAATTCGATCGCGGTAAATCATTGTTTTCAGCGCACCTAACGATCATATTTAACCTAGACAACACTAGCTACGCTCGGATGTCTTTGGTTGAACGTAAATGTCTGTAAAACCAATCAGCGGCGAGACGTGCTACCTCGGGAAGCGTTCCCGGTTCTTCAAATAGATGCGTCGCGCCCGGAACAATTCTTAATTCCTTTTTGCAACGCAAGCGCGAAAACGCCTTTTGATTCATTTCAATTACGGGATAGTCAAGTCCCCCAACGATGAGCAGGGTGGGACACCTGACCTGAGGAAGCGCATCTTCCGCAAGATCAGGACGCCCGCCGCGCGAGACGACTGCGCCCACGTTTTCGTCTAGTTCAGCCGCCGCCACGAGTGCCGCCCCTCCGCCGGTGCTGGCGCCGAAGAAACCAACATTCAGATGACTAAGGTCCCCTTTAAGCGAATAAGTCGCATCTATCAGGCGCTCAGCCAGTAATCCGATGTCAAACCGCAGTTGACGCGTGTACGCGTCAGCTGCTTCCTCTTCTTTGGTAAGTAGATCGAAGAGCAGCGTGCCGACGCCCGCTTCGCGAATAGTCCGGGCTACAAATTGATTGCGAGGGCTATTGCGGCTACTGCCCGAGCCGTGGGCGAACAACACCACGCCTTGTGCGCTGGTAGGAATGCTCAGGTCCCCTTGGAGGATTACTTTCCCAGAGCGAATCTGGACATTGCGCGCCCGAGCGGTTGCCATTTGTGCGCTGTGACTCGTAGAGCTATCCTCGCAGTCTGGTCAGGATCTTTCCTTTTTAGCGAACTTCTCTTTCCTGGGATGGCTCGCTGTTTTGCACACCCTTTGTGAATCATGAGTCGCAAATGAAGTGCCAATCGGAAACTGTCACGATGGGTTCCGTTGTACAATAACGCTGCAATTCCAACGGGATCCGAAACGCGGACGACTCTGCATGTGAGCGTCGTGCGGAAACTGAAAGTCAGCGCGAGGGATCGGTAGTGAGAGTGTCATCCAATGTGCAATAGAGTTGGCAGAATCAAAACATTGTCTAAAGTCCAACACGCTCGTGGGAGTGTGTAGCGTTGAGGTACATCCACACAGCGGAACCGAACACTCTTCCTTTTCGGAATTGCGAAAATCTCAAGGCCAGATAGGGTCGAGTTTTGGAAAGGTACACGGGAATGAGCCGTTATGACTTCCTCGTAGAAACATACCGAACTGAAAGAATTAAGACTCTTTCCGTGTGGTCGCAGTTCGATGACGACGATATGGAGTTTCGACCCGAGGCGCGCGCCAGAACGCCTCATGAGCACATGGTCCATCAGTGCGTCAGCGAAGATAACTGGATGAAGAATATGCTGGGTATCGATATAGATGAACCCACATTGCCGCCTGTTGAAAGTAAAATTGAATTCATCAAGTGGTATGCGAGAGTCGCGCAGATCAGATTAAGCGAGTTGCGATCCAAGTCAGACGATTGGTTCGAAGAGCTAACGCAGTTCTTTGAATTATCTAGAACCCGTGCTTGGATTTTGACGAGAAGAATCGCGCATACATCGCATCATCGAGGACAGTTAACTGCTTATCTCAGAGTCCTGGGTAAGAATTTATATTCCACGTACGGACCAAGCGCAGATACTGGAGGTCTGCCGCAGAACAGAGCCCATGTCGTTTATCGATATTCTTCTATTGATGAACTGTTAACCGAAGAACAAAGAGGCGGAAAGTCACCGGAATTGCCCGGTCCCGGTTCTAACAAACCGACTGAGAGACCAAACGAATAGCTCCTCTGCATTAGGTGAAATAGGTCAATTACTTGCCTTAAGAAACTCTTCTGCCGACCAATCTTAATTAAACTTCGATTCGTCTGGGAAATTGGGAATGACACAAATCTTTTGAATCTCCTGCAAAGATGACTCTTTACAATTTTATTTTTAGGGCATACTCTAATACCGTTCCCTCCAAGCAAATATCCTCTACAGCCCCTTCCCAAGAATAGGTAGTGCAAGAAAACGAAGCTCGCGCAAACTCGTGCCGACGTTTTTTTGACGATAAGCCGCAGGTCGTATGGCGATTGGTTGCGACGCTAATTGGATAGTCAGAATGCCCATGCTGCTGTTTATTCTTTCTCTAATTGGCGTCGTTGGATAGCCGTTGCGGAATACCATCGATGACTGAATGGTGGGACAAGCAAATCCGTAGAGCTGATGATCTGGAAGCGCACGCCAACGGGTCCAGAGAATTGCTGAGGTTCTATGGCCACCTACTGCGTGCACAAAAAGATATCTATGAATTTCTTTGCACCCGCAAAGGTTGGCTTCCTACTGGAGAGCTTGAAGCCGATTTTCCGATCCTTACTGAGGCGCTACCTGGATTCCTGGGAGCAGTTGAATCGCATGGTCCAGCGCCGCTTGCCGCTGAGGCTCACGAATTATGCGAAGCTAATGATGAAGCGGTCGCCGAGAGATTGATGAGTTATTGGCTCAATGCATCGGACATTCAGTTCTTTGAGAAGGCCTTCTTACAACCCTATCTCAGATGGGTGGCCGAGAGCGGTGCCAGACCAGTTCGACGAGAAGTCGCAGGTGGGGAACGCTACTGCCCTTTTTGTGGTGGTAATCCCCAAGTCAGTTTTCTCCAAAATAAGGAGACGACTGCCGAGAGCGGTAACCGCGATCTGATTTGCGCAGTCTGTCTCTCCTCATGGGAATTTCGTCGCGTGGTCTGCGCCAATTGCGGCGAAGAACGACCCACGAAGCTCGGATATTTTCATTCACCCGTATTCGATCATGTACGAATTGAAGCTTGCGATACATGCAAGCATTACCTCAAAAGCGTGGATCTTACTCGTGTTGGCTTCGCTGCACCGTTGGTCGATGAAATCGACGCCGCGCCGTTGGATCTTTGGGCGCGCGAGCATGGCTATACCAAGATCGAGCTGAACCTGGTTGGAGTTTAGTATTGAGTTCACCCAGTTTGCCCCCGTGGTCCTGGCCCCTTTGTTAAAGACATATAAGGTTGAAGGAGTAGCTTGCCATGGAAGTCTCAAGACGAACTTTCATCAAGACGACCTTGATTGGGGGAGCAGGTGTCAGCGTGTTCGGCTTCAACCTGGCGCCCGTTTATGCTCAGACGCAGGGACTAAAGATTGCCCGCACAACCGAGACGCGTAGCACTTGTCCTTATTGCTCAGTTAGTTGTGGTGTAATCATTCACACACTCGGCGACAAGTCCAAGAATGCAATTCCGCAGGTGGTCCACGTTGAGGGTGATCCGGATCATCCGATCAATCGCGGCACATTGTGTCCGAAGGGCGCGTCGCTCGAACAAGACATTGTTAACGATCGTCGTCTGGTAAAACCGCAGGTGCGACGACCCGGCGCGACCGAGTGGGAAGATATTTCCTGGGATACTGCAATTAACGAGATCGCTCGTTGGACCAAGAAGACACGCGATGCCGCCTTTATTGACAAAGACAAGAATGGTTACACGGTTAATCGCCTGGAAACGATTGGCTGGATCGGCGGCTGCACTGACACTAATGAGCTAAATTTTCTCGCTGTTAAAACGATGCGCAGCATGGGGGTCTGCTATTTCGAAACGCAGGCCCGGGTTTGACACGGTCCGACGGTCTCCAGTTTGGGGCCCACCTTCGGACGCGGCGCAATGACCAACGGTTGGATCGACATCAAGAACACCGACATGATGTTGATTATGGGTGGCAACCCAGCCGAGAACCATCCGTGTGGTTTCAAATGGCCGGTAGAGGCGAAGCTGCATCGCAACGCCAAGATGATCGTCGTCGATCCGCGCTTCACGCGCACGGCGTCGCAGGCTGATCAGTTTCTTCAGATCCGAGCCGGCACGGATATAGCTTTTCTTGGCGGGCTGATCAATTACGCGATTCAGAGCAATCGTATCGCCAAAGACTACCTCATTAACTACACCAACGCGGCCTTCATAGTTAAGGACGGATTCAAACTGCCCGAAGATGGATTGTTCTCTGG